>JAKAJW010000263.1 GCA_021813645.1 Pseudomonadota bacterium
CTGAAGGCCGGCTATGCCAGTGCCGTGACCCAGGTGAAGGTCAACCAGGACCAGGTGAAGTTCTACGACAGCGAACTGGCCCGGCAAGAGGCGCTGGCCGCCCGCGGCGCCGCCACCCAGGAGTCGCTCGACCAGGCCCGCAACGCCGATGTGGTGGCCAAGGGCCAGCTCGCCACCGCCGAGCAGGCCGTGCTCTCGGCCAAGGCCGCGCTCGACGGCGATCCCGAGATCGCGATCGACCAGCATCCGAACGTGCGCGCCGCCCTGGCGGCGCTCGACACCGCCAAGTTCAACCTGGCCCAGGCCCGCGTCGTCGCCCCGGCGGACGGCATCGTCTATCTGGCCGACAACTTCCGGCCCGGCCAGTTTGTCACCGCCGGCAGCGCGGTCTTCACCCTGGTCGAAACCCAGCATGTCTGGGTCGAGGCCGATTTCAAGGAAACCCAGCTCGCCCATGTGAAGCCGGGTCAGCAGGCCGCGGTTACCTTCGACCTCTATCCCGGCCGCCGCTTCCCGGGCGTGGTCGAATCGATCGGCGCCGGCACCGGGGCGGAATTCGCCCTGCTCCCGGCCGAGAACGCCACCGGCAACTGGGTGAAGGTGACCCAGCGCATCCCGGTCTATATCCAGCTCGACGACCCGCCGGCCGATCTGCCGCTGCATTCCGGCATGTCGGCCGCGGTCTCGGTCGACACCGGCATCACCCGCCACCTGAGCGAGCTCGTGCCCGCCGCGCTGCAATAGGGGCGCGCCGATGTCCGCGCCGGGCAAGGAGATCCACCGCGGCCTGATCACCGTCTCGATCATGGTCGCGACGGTGATGCAGGTGCTCGACACCACCATCGCCAATGTCGCGCTGCCCTCGATGATGGGCGACCTTGGGGCCACCCAGGACACCATCACCTGGGTGCTGACCTCCTATATCGTCTCCGCCGCGATCATGACGCCGGTGACCGGCTGGATGTCGGACAAATACGGCCGCAAGGAGGTGTTCATCACCTCCATCGTCGGCTTCGTGCTGGCCTCGATGGCCTGCGGCCTGGCCACCAGCCTGCCCGAGATGGTCGCCTTCCGGCTGTTGCAGGGGGTGTTCGGCGCCGCCATCGTGCCGCTCAGCCAGACCATCCTGCTCGACATCAACCCGCCGGAGAAATTCGGCCAGGCGATGGCGCTCTGGGGCGCCGGGATCATGGTCGGTCCGATCATCGGCCCGACGCTCGGCGGCTACCTGACCGAACATTTCTCCTGGCGCTACGTGTTCTACATCAATGTGCCGGTCGGCGTCGTCGCCACCCTCGGCTGCGCCGCCTTCCTGCCCGAGGCCGACCGAAGGCAGCGCAGCTTCGACTTCTTCGGCTTCGCCATGCTCTCGCTCGGCGTCGGCGCGCTGCAACTGCTGCTCGACCGCGGCGCCAACAACGACTGGTTCAGCGCAACCGAGACCTGGATCGAGCTTGGCCTGACCCTCACCGGCTTCTGGGTCTTTGCGGTGCAGATCCTGACGGCGGAACACCCCTTCGTCGATCCGGCGATGTTCAAGGACCGCAACTTCGTCATGGGCACCACCTTCGGCTTCGTGATCGGGTTGGTGCTGTTTTCCTCGCTGGCGCTGCTGCCGCCGATGCTGTCGGGGATCTACGGCTACCCGGAAGTCACGGTGGGCCTGGTGATGGGGCCGCGCGGCGTCGGCACGATGATCTCGATGCTCGCCGTCGGCCGGTTGGTGCAGAAGTTCGACGCCCGCTACCTCGTCATCGTCGGGCTGCTGCTGACCGCCACCGCCTTCCACGACATGTCCGGCTTCTCGCCGCAGATGGATAGCCTGCCGGTCATCACCTCGGGCATCATCCAGGGCCTCGGCATGGGGCTGGTCTTCGTGCCGCTCTCGACGGTGGCCTTCGCCACGCTCGACGCCCGCTTCCGCGCCGAGGGCACCAGCTTCTTCACGCTGATCCGCAACATCGGCTCCTCGATCGGAATCTCGATCGTCACCGTGGTGCTGACCCGCAACGTCCAGGTCAACCATGCCGAGCTGTCGCAGAACATTTCGGCCTACAACCCGGTGTTGAAGGCTGCGCTGCCGGCCGCGGCGGCGGGCGATCCGCAGATGCTGAAGATCGTCAACAGCTATGTGGTCAACATCCAGTCGCTGATGGTCTCCTATGTCGACGATTTCCACCTGATGATGATCGTCACGCTCTGCGCCATCCCCTTGGCACTGATGCTGAAAAAACCCAAGGCGCGGGTCGTCGGTGCCGCCGCCTCGGCCGCCGCGATGGAGTGAACCGGCCCGGCGTGGCGATTGCGTCACGCCGGCCGGGCCCCGCGCGCCGGGCCGCCCTCGCACCCCGCGCTTCACCCAGCCGTTGAACTCCTGTGGATAACTTATGGGCGAAACAGGGCGATTTCCGGGCGCCGGCAGGCGCGCTACCGGCGGATGAATCAGCGCCCGGCGCGCGCCCGGGATCGTCTTGTCGCGTCAACGAAAAAATCGCCGCGCGAATTGAATTTTCTCATTGACCCTCGCCCGCGACTTACGTCAGGTTGTATGGGTCGATCGGACGCCTACAAGATATAGTGGCAGCGGTCGCAGGACAGTGCTCACGGACAAGAAGCAGCCGCGATGCTGCGCAGGGTAGCGTCTTATGGCGCCGCCCGGGCCGTTCTGTCCTGCCCGAAAACCGACGGCGGAACGGGTCAGGGGCCGAAGGACGGGGTCAGAAATGAAGATCGAGCGCAAATTTACCACGGCCGGGGCGGATGCCTATGCGGGGCTGAAGTTCAGCACCACGGCTTCGGAGATTCGCAATCCCGATGGCAAGGTGGTGTTCCGCAACGAGGCCGTCGAAGTGCCGGAAGGTTGGAGCCAGGTCGCGTCCGACGTGCTGGCGCAGAAGTATTTCCGCAAGGCCGGCGTGCCGGCGGTGCTGAAGCGGGTGCGCGAAAAGGGCGTGCCGGAGTTCCTGTGGCGCTCTGTCCCCGATGAGGACGCCCTTGCGAAACTGCCGGAAGATCAACGCTTTGGCGGCGAGATTTCGGCCAAGCAGGTGTTCGACCGGCTGGCCGGCGCCTGGGCCTATTGGGGCTGGAAGGGCGGCTATTTCTCGACCGAGACCGACGCCAGCGCCTATTACGACGAGATGCGCGTGATGCTCGCCCGCCAGATGGCGGCGCCGAACAGCCCGCAGTGGTTCAACACCGGCCTGCACTGGGCCTACGGCATCGACGGTCCGTCGCAGGGCCATTTCTACGTCGACTACCGCACCGGCAAGCTGACCAAATCCGACTCGGCCTACGAGCATCCGCAGCCGCACGCCTGCTTCATCCAGTCGGTCTCCGACGACTTGGTGAACGAGGGCGGCATCATGGACCTCTGGGTGCGCGAGGCGCGGCTGTTCAAATACGGCTCGGGCACCGGCACCAACTTCTCCTCGCTGCGCGGCGAGGGCGAGAAGCTGTCGGGCGGCGGCAAGTCCTCCGGCCTGATGGGCTTCCTGAAGATCGGCGACCGCGCCGCCGGCGCGATCAAGTCGGGCGGCACCACCCGCCGCGCCGCCAAGATGGTGATCTGCGACATGGATCACCCCGACATCGAGCAATTCATCAACTGGAAGGTGATCGAGGAGCAGAAGGTGGCCTCGCTCGTCGCCGGCTCCAAGGCGCATGAGAAGGGCCTGAACGCCATCTTCGCCGCCATCTCCGCCTGGGACGGCCTGGCCGCCGACGCCGCCGATCCGGCCAAGAACGACACGCTGAAGCAAGCGATCCGCGCCGCCAAGAAGGCGCTGATCCCGGAAACCTACATCAACCGCGTGCTGCAATACGCCGCCCAGGGCTTCGGCTCGATCGAGTTCCCGACCTACGACACCGACTGGGACTCGGAAGCCTATATGACGGTCTCCGGGCAGAACTCGAACAACTCCGTCCGGGTCACCGACGCCTTCCTCAAGGCGGTGCGCGAGGACAAGGACTGGGAACTGATCCGCCGCACCGACGGCAAGGTGGCCAAGACCGTGAAGGCGCGCGACCTCTGGGCGCAGATCGGCCATGCCGCCTGGGCCTGCGCCGACCCGGGCATCCAGTTCCACGACACCGTCAACGCCTGGCACACCTGCCCGGAAGACGGCCCGATCCGCGGCTCGAACCCCTGCTCGGAATACATGTTCCTCGACGATACCGCCTGCAACCTGGCGTCGATGAACCTGCTGACCTTCTACGAGAACGGCAAGTTCGACGCCGATGCCTATGTGCATGCGACGCGGCTCTGGACCATCACGCTGGAAATCTCGGTGATGATGGCGCAGTTCCCCTCGAAGGAGATCGCCCAACTCTCCTACGACTTCCGCACGCTCGGCCTCGGCTACGCCAACATCGGCGGGCTGCTGATGAACATGGGCCTGGGCTACGACTCGGCCGAAGGGCGGGCGCTCTGCGGCGCGCTGACCGCGATCATGACGGGCGTCGCCTATGCCACCTCGGCCGAGATGGCGGCCGAGCTTGGCGCCTTCCCGGGCCATGCTCGCAACGCCGGCCATATGCTGCGGGTGATCCGCAATCACCGCCGCGCGGCCTATGGCGAAACCGCGGGCTACGAGGCGCTCGCGGTCAATCCGGTGCCGCTCGATCAGGTGAATTGCCCCGACCAAACCCTTGTCGTGCTTGCGAAAGCCGCTTGGGACGAGGCGCTCGCCATGGGCGAGAAATACGGCTACCGCAACGCCCAGACCACGGTGATCGCGCCGACCGGCACGATCGGCTTGGTGATGGATTGCGACACCACCGG
>JAKAJW010000291.1 GCA_021813645.1 Pseudomonadota bacterium
CAGGCTGGCGGCGCGGCACCGACCGCGGCAGCCGCGCCGGCGCCCGAGCCGGAGGACAGCCGCAGCCCGCTGCAGCGGCTGGCGGACCGGTTCCGTTAGGCCGAGGCTCGACCTCGGCGGCGGTTCGCCTATGATGACGAAAGAGGAGCAAGGGAGAGCCCGATGGCGGTGATGGAACCCTCGGTGAACGTGCTGGGTGGGGTGCTGGAGGATTGCTCGCGCGATCCGGTGACCGGCTTCTTCCGCAACGGCTGCTGCGACACCGCCGCCTCGGACCGGGGCGTTCATACCGTTTGCGCGATCATGACGGCGGAGTTCCTGGCGCTGTCGAAATATCTCGGCAACGACCTGTCGACGCCACGGTTGGAATTTGATTTCCCCGGCCTGAAGCCAGGCGACCAATGGTGCCTCTGCGCCGGCCGCTTCCTGCAGGCGCATGAGGAGGGCGCGGCGCCGCAGGTGCGGCTGAAGGCCACGCATCGGCGCACCCTGACGGTGGTGCCGTTGGAAATCCTGCAGCTTTACGCCGCCGACTGAACCGCCGACCGAGCCACCAGCCGGTCCTTCGCGGCGGGAGGCTGGCGGCGGCGCTTTTCACAGCCCGGCGATGAGGCGCGGCGTGCCTTGCCATCCCCAGGGGGCGAGGATAGGGTGCGCGCCACATTCGGGGACCCTCTGGGTGCCCCGCTGGATTGCTATGGCCCAATGGCCGCCCGTGACAGAGGAGCACGCATGTTCGCAACCCCTGCCTTCGCTCAGGCCGCCGGTGGCAGCGCCACGATCAGCACCTTCTCGAGCTTCGTGCCGCTTATCCTGATCTTCGCGATCATGTATTTCATCATGATCCGTCCGCAGCAGAAGAAGCTGAAGGACCACAAGGCCATGGTGGCCAATCTGCGCCGGGGGGACACGATCGTCACCCAGGGCGGCATCGTCGGCAAGGTCTCCAAGGTCAAGGACGATGCCGAGGTCGAGGTGGAGATCGCCGAAGGGGTGCGGGTGCGGGTGATCCGCTCGACCATCTCGCAGGTGCTGTCCAAGACCGAACCCGCCGCCTGAGGCAGACGATGCAAATCCCGTTCTGGAAGCGTGCGATCATCCTGGGGCTTTGCCTTCTGGGCGTGGTCCTGGCTGTGCCGAATTTGTTCTACAGCCGCGTCGAGCTGCACAACGAAGCTCTGGCAAAGATCGCCCGCAACGGCGCTTCGCCGCAGCTTCAGGCCGAGGTGGCCAAGTGGCCCTCGTGGCTGCCCTCGGATCTCGTCAACCTCGGTCTCGACCTGCGCGGCGGCGCGCATCTTTTGGCCGAGGTGCATCTGTCAGAGATCTATGCCGACCGGATGAACTCGCTGTGGCCGGACGTGCGCGACGCCCTGGCCAAGGAGCGCGACGTGGTGGGCAACGTGCGCCGCGAGCCGTCCGATCCGAGCGTGCTGAAGGTGGCGATCTCCAACCCGGCGGGCATGGAGCAGGCGCTGGCGACGGTGCGGGCGATGGCGCGGCCGGTGGTTTCGCTGACCGGCGTCGGCCAGAAGGACCTTCAGGTCGCGGCCAGCGGGAACACCATCACCATCGAATTGTCGCCGGCCGAGAAGGCGGCGACCGACGCGCGGACGATGCAGCAGTCGCTCGAGATCGTCCGCCGCCGGATCGACGCGGCGGGCACGCGCGAGCCGACCATCCAGCAGGAGGGAGCCGACCGTATCCTGATCGAGGTTCCCGGCATCGGGTCGGCCGAGGATCTGAAGAAGCTGATCGGCACCACGGCGCGGCTGACCTTCAACCAGGTGGTGGGCCAGACCGGCGATCCGCATGCGATCCCGGGGGCGGGCAACCAGCTGGTGCCCAGCCAGGACCAGCCGGGCCTCTATTTCGTCATCAATGAAAACCCGGTGGTGACCGGGCAGGATCTGACCAACGCGCAGCCGGCCTTCGATCAGAACGGCCGCCCGGCGGTGGACTTCAGCTTCGACACGTCGGGCGCGCGGAAATTCGGCGACTATACAGCCACCCATATCGGTCAGCCCTTCGCCATCGTGCTGGACAACAAGGTGATCTCGGCGCCGGTGATCCAGGCGCATATCGCCGGCGGCTCGGGCATCATCACCGGCAACTTCACGGTGCAGAGCTCCACCCAGCTTGCGGTGTTGCTGCGGGCGGGTGCGCTGCCGGCCAAGATGACCTTCCTCGAGGAGCGTACGATCGGGCCCGAGCTCGGTTCGGACTCGATTCGCGCCGGGCGCATCGCGGCGATTGCCGGCGGCCTCGCGGTCTGCGTCTTCATGATCGCGGTCTATGGCTTCTTCGGCTGGATTTCGGTGATCGGGCTGGTGCTGAACATGTGCATGATGTTCGGCGCGCTGAGCCTGATCGGCGCCACGCTGACCTTGCCCGGCATTGCCGGCATCGTGCTGACCGTCGGCACGGCGGTCGACGGCAACGTGCTGGTCTACGAGCGGATCCGCGAAGAACTGCGCAACGCCAAGGGGCCGGCGCGAGCGATCGAGCTCGGCTATGAGCGGGCGCTGTCGGCGATCGTCGACGCCAACATCACCACGATGATCTCGGCGTTGATCCTATATTTCGTCGGCTCCGGCCCGGTCAGGGGCTTCGCGGTGACGCTGGCGCTCGGCATCATGACTTCGGTCTTCACGACGGTCTATCTGTCGCGGCTGATGATCGTGATGTGGTTCGAGCGGCGCCGGCCCAAGCATATCGAGGTGTAAGATGCGCCATCTTCGGCTGGTCCCCGACCATACCAACATCGACTTCTTCGCCATCGCCCGGGTCACCTTCGGCGGCTCGATGTTCCTGGTGTTCATCTCGATCCTGGCGCCCTTCGTCTTCGGACTGAATTTCGGCATCGACTTTCTGGGCGGAACGTCCATCCGCACCCAGGCGAGCCAGCCGGTGAATGTCGGCGCCTATCGCGCCGCGCTCACGCCGTTGCATCTGGGCGACGTGGTCATCAACCAGGTCTTCGACCCGAGCGCGCAGGGCAATACCCATGTGGCGAACGTGCGCGTCTCGGCGGAGAAGGGGCACGAGAGCATTCCGCCCGAGGTGCTGAACAACATCGAGGCGGCGCTGCAGAAGGTCGATCCCTCGATCAAGTTCACGTCGATCAACTCGGTCGGGCCGAAAGTCTCGGGCGAGCTGATGCAGAAGGCGGTGCTGGCGATCACCGGCGCGATCTTCGCAGTGATGGCCTATATCTGGCTGCGCTTCGAATGGCAGTTCGCCCTGGGGGCCGCGGTGGCGACGATCCACGACGTGGCGCTGACCGTGGGCATCTTCGTGCTGTTCCAGATCCGCTTCGACCTGTCGATCATCGCGGCGCTGCTGACCATCGTCGGCTATTCGCTGAACGATACCGTGGTGGTGTTCGACCGGGCGCGCGAGAACCTGATCAAATACAAGAAGATGCCGCTCAGGGATGTGCTGAACCTCTCGGCCAACGAGACGCTGAGCCGCACCCTGATGACCTCGCTCTCCACCCTGATCCCGCTCATCGCGCTGTTGATCCTGGGCGGCGACGTGATCCGTGGCTTCGTCTTCGCGATCACCTGGGGCGTCATCACCGGCACCTATTCCTCGATCTATGTCGCGAAGAACATCGTGCTGATGCTCGGCGTGAGGCGCGACTGGGGCAAGAAGGACGACAAGGGGGCCGGCACGCAATTCGCGGGCAAGGCCTGAGAGCCGGGCCGATGCGGCTGAACGAGATCTCCTACGACGGGGCCCGGCCGATCGACAGCTATGGCCCGGGGTTCTTCCGGATCGACGGCGCGCTCTTCGAGGGCGCCGCCATCGTCACCGCGCGCGGCGTCGCTTCCTGGGGCGGGCTGACCGATGCACAGACGCTGCTGGCGCTGGCCGGCGAGGTCGATGTGATCTTCGTCGGTGTCGGGGCCAGCGTGGGCCGGCTGCCCGCGGAGCTGCGCCAGGCGCTGGAAGAGGTGGGGCTGGGCGTCGAGGCGATGGACACGCCGGCGGCCTGCCGGACCTACAATGTGCTGCTGTCGGAAGGCCGGCGGATCGCGGCGGCGCTGATCCCGGTGTAAGGCGGCGCGGCGGAGGCTCGGGCGGGCTTCCCGCGCGGCGCGGTTTCGGCTAGGGCAGGGCCATGGATTTCGTCGTTTCCGATCTTGCGGTCAGCCGGGGCGGGGTGCCGGTGCTGGAAGGGGTGAGCTTCGCGCTTGCTCCCAGCCGGGCGCTGATCCTGCGCGGCCCGAACGGGATCGGCAAGACGACGCTGCTGCGCACCCTGGCCGGGCTTCAACCGGCGCTGGCGGGCCGGATCTCGGCGCCGCCCGAGGCGATCGCCTATGCCTCGCATGCCGACGGGCTGAAGGCCACGCTGACGGTGGCGGAGAACCTGGCCTTCTGGGCGCGGATCTTCGGCACCGGCGGCATCGCGCCGGCGCTGGAGGCGATGAACCTCGCCGGACTGGCCGAACGGCAGGCGCAAAACCTCTCGGCGGGTCAGAAGCGGCGGCTCGGGCTGGCGCGGTTGCTGGTGTCCGGCCGGCCGATCTGGATGCTGGACGAGCCGACCGTATCGCTCGACGTGACCTCGGTGGCGCTGTTCGGCGGGGTGGTGCGGCGGCATCTCGGTGCCGGCGGCTCGGCGCTGATTGCGACCCATATCGATCTCGGCCTGCCGGAGGCCGACGTGCTCGACCTGACGCCTCACAAGGCGCGGGCGCCGGAGGCGGGCGGGCTGAAGGGCGCTTTCGACGAGGC
>JAKAJW010000053.1 GCA_021813645.1 Pseudomonadota bacterium
TTTACATCATCCGGCGGCGGATCGAGAAGGCGGCGGCGGCGCAGCAGATCGCCGGGCTCTACCTCTGCTCGCTTAGCTGCCGTTCGGTGATCTACAAGGGGATGATGCTGGCCGAGCAGGTTGCGGTGTTCTACCCGGACCTGCAGGACGAACGCTTCGAGAGCGCCTTCGCGATCTATCACCAGCGCTATTCGACCAACACCTTCCCGCAGTGGTGGCTGGCGCAGCCGTTCCGCATGCTGGCCCATAACGGCGAGATCAACACGCTGAAGGGCAACGTGAACTGGATGCGGAGCCACGAGATCCGCATGGCCAGCGCGACCTTCGGCGAGATGGCCGACGACATCAAGCCGATCATCCCGGCGGGAACCTCGGATTCGGGCGCGCTCGACGCGGTGTTCGAGGTGATGGTGCGGGCCGGCCGCTCGGCGCCGATGGCCAAGACCATGCTGGTGCCCGAGGCCTGGAGCAAGGCCACCGGCGAGATGCCGAAGGCCTGGGCGGACATGTATGCCTATTGCAACGCGGTGATGGAGCCCTGGGACGGGCCGGCGGCGCTGGCCATGACCGATGGCCGCTGGGTCTGCGCCGGGCTCGACCGCAACGGGCTGCGGCCGATGCGCTTTGTGGTGACCGGCGACGGGCTGCTCATCGCCGGCTCTGAGGCCGGCATGGTGCCGGTGGACGAGGGCACGGTGCGCGAGAAGGGCGCGCTGGGGCCAGGCCAGCTGATCGCCGTCGATATGCGCGAGGGCAAGCTCTACCACGACAAGGCGATGAAGGACCGGCTGGCGGCGGCGCAGCCCTATGCCGACTGGATCGAGAAGGTTGTCGACCTGAACGCGATGCTGAAGGACGTGCCGGAAGTGCCGAAGTTCGAGGGCGGCGCGCTGCGCCGCCGGCAGATCGCGGCCGGCTACAGCCTGGAAGATCTGGAGCAGGTGCTGGCCCCGATGGCCGAGGACGGCAAGGAAATGGTCGCCTCGATGGGCGACGACACGCCGGTGGCGGTGCTGTCGAACCAGTACCGGCCGCTGTCGCATTTCTTCCGGCAGAACTTCAGCCAGGTGACCAACCCGCCGATCGACAGCCTGCGCGAAAGCCGGGTGATGAGCCTCAAGACGCGGTTCGGCAACCTGAAGAACGTGCTCGACGAGAACTCCAGCCAGACCGAGATCCTGGTGCTGGAGAGTCCGTTCGTCGCCAATTCGGAATTCGACGTGATGGTGCAGCAGTTCGGCGGCAATGTCGCCTTCATCGACTGCACCTTCCCGGCCGGGGGCGAGCCGGATGCGCTGCGCCTGGGGCTGGAACGGATCCGGGCCGAGGCCGAGGATGCGGTGCGTTCCGGCGCGGGCCATCTGGTGCTGACCGACGAACATCAGGGGCCGGCCAAGGTACCGATGCCGATGATCCTGGCGACCTCGGCGGTGCATAGCTGGCTGACCCGCAAGGGGCTGCGCACCTTCTGTTCGGTCAACGTGCGCGCGGCCGAATGCATCGATCCGCATTACTTTGCGGTGTTGATCGGCTGCGGCGCGACCACGGTGAACGCCTATCTGGCCGAGGATTCGATCGCCGACCGGATCCGGCGCGGGCTGATCGAGGGCTCGCTGGAGGATGCGCTGCGCCGCTATCGCGCGGCGATCGACGCGGGCCTGCTGAAGATCATGTCGAAGATGGGGATCTCGGTGGTCTCCTCCTATCGCGGCGGGTTGAACTTCGAGGCGGTCGGCCTGTCTCGCGCGGTGGTGGCGGAGTATTTCCCGGGGATGCATTCCCGGATCTCTGGCATCGGTCTGCACGGGATCCAGCACAAGCTGGAGGAGATCCACGCCAAGGGCTGGAAGGGCGGCACCGATGTGCTGCCGATCGGCGGCTTCTACAAGGCGCGGCGGACCGGCGAGAAGCATGCCTGGGAAGCGCAGACCATGCATATGCTGCAGGCGGCCTGCGACCGGGCGAGCTACGATCTGTGGAAGCAGTATTCCGCGGCGATGCGGGCCAATCCGCCGATCCATCTGCGCGACCTGCTGGACATCAAGCCGCTGAGCAAACCGGTGCCGATCGAGGAGGTGGAATCGATCACCTCGATCCGCAAGCGCTTCGTGACGCCGGGGATGTCGCTCGGCGCGCTGAGCCCGGAGGCGCACAAGACGCTGAACGTGGCGATGAACCGGATCGGCGCGAAGTCGGATTCCGGCGAGGGCGGCGAGGATCCGGCGCATTTCACGCCGGAGCCGAACGGCGACAACCCGAGCGCCAAGATCAAGCAGGTGGCCTCGGGCCGGTTCGGCGTCACCGCCGAATATCTGAACGCCTGCGAGGAGCTGGAGATCAAGGTGGCGCAGGGTGCCAAGCCCGGCGAGGGTGGCCAGCTGCCCGGCATGAAGGTGACCAAGCTGATCGCGCGGCTGCGGCATTCGACGCCGGGGGTGACGCTGATCTCGCCGCCGCCGCATCACGACATCTATTCGATCGAGGATCTGGCGCAGCTGATCTACGACCTGAAGCAGATCAACCCGCGCGCCAAGGTGACGGTGAAGCTGGTCTCGTCCTCCGGCGTCGGCACCATTGCCGCCGGGGTGGCCAAGGCCAAGGCCGACGTGATCCTGATCTCGGGCCACAACGGCGGCACCGGGGCCTCGCCCGCCACCTCGATCAAATACGCCGGCCTGCCCTGGGAGATGGGGCTGACCGAGGCGCATCAGGTCCTGGCGATGAACAATCTGCGCGAGCGGATCACGCTCAGGACCGATGGCGGGCTCAGGACCGGGCGCGACATCATCATCGCGGCGATGATGGGGGCCGAGGAATACGGCATCGGCACCGCGGCGCTGATCGCGATGGGCTGCATCATGGTGCGGCAGTGCCAGTCGAACACCTGCCCGGTGGGCGTCTGCACCCAGAACGAGGAGCTGCGCAAGAAGTTCACCGGCAGCGCCGACAAGGTGGTGAACCTGATCACCTTCTATGCCCAGGAGGTGCGCGAGATCCTGGCCTCGATCGGGGCGCGGACGATGGACGAGATCATCGGCCGGGCGGACCTCTTGACCCAGGTCAGCCGCGGCGCGGCGCATCTCGACGACCTCGACCTGAACCCGCTGCTGATCTCGGTCGATGGGGCGCAGCGGATTCGCTACGACCGGTCGAAGCCGCGCAATGCGGTGCCCGACACGCTGGACGCGGAGATCATCCGCGACGGGGCGCGGTTCTTCGAGGACGGCGAGAAGATGCAGCTGTCCTATGCGGTGCGTAACACCCACCGCACCATCGGCACGCGGGCGTCGAGCCATATCGTCAAGCGGTTCGGGATGCTGAACCAGCTGCAGCCCGACCATCTGACGGTGAAGCTGTCGGGCTCCTGCGGGCAGTCGCTGGGCGCCTTCGCCGCGCGCGGGCTGAAGCTCGAGGTGCAGGGCGACGCCAACGATTATGTCGGCAAGGGCCTGTCGGGCGGACTGATCGTGGTGCGCCCGCCGATGGCCTCGCCGCTGGAGGCATCGAGCAACACGATCGTCGGCAACACCGTGCTTTACGGCGCGACCGACGGCTATCTGTTCGCCGCCGGCCGGGCCGGCGAGCGCTTCGCGGTGCGCAACTCGGGCGCCAAGGTGGTGATCGAGGGCTGCGGCTCGAACGGCTGCGAATACATGACCGGCGGGGTGGCGGTGATCCTGGGATCCATCGGCGCCAATTTCGGCGCCGGCATGACCGGGGGCATGGCCTATCTCTACGACCCCGAGGGCGTCGCCGAGGATTACATCAACGGCGAGACGCTGGTGACCTGCGCGGTGGCCCATCCGCATTGGGAGGCCGAGCTGAAGGCGCTGGTGGAGCGGCACGCGCGCGAGACCGGCAGCCGGAAGGCGGCGGCGATCCTCGCCGACTGGGCCGAGGAGCGGGTGAACTTCCTGCAGGTCTGCCCGAAGGAAATGCTGGCGCATCTGCCCCACCCGCTGTCGGAAGGGGCGGAGGCGATGCCGGCGGAATAGGCGCGCTGGGGCATCTCTCCCCGCATCCGACGCGCCGACGAAGCCCCCGCGGCCACCGCCGCGGGGGCTTCTTGTCCTCTGGCCGTCCTGGTGTCTGGCCGCCCTGGCGCGATGGCTCAGCCGGCGTCGGCCTTGGATTCGGGCGCCGGCGGCGCGGTCTCCGGCTTCGGTTCCGACTCGGGTTCGGCGACCCGTTCCACCTCGATGCGGACATGGGCGACCAGCGCGGCGACGACGCCGAGCACGGCGAGCCAGGGTGCGGCCAGCACCACCGCGCCGCCGGCGATCACGCCGATTGTTATCGGCATCTCAAGCTTCACGTCCTGGTCGCTCGCCACGATGCGCAGGGTGCGGACATTGCCTTCCTTCAGCAGCCGGCGGACCTGATCGACGAGTTGGTGGCCCGCCACTTCGATGGTTTCCACGAAGGTCTTCTCGGGCGTCTTTCCGGTCTCGTCCATGGCTTCCTCCAAGGCTGCGGCGCGCTGCGGATCAGGTTCGCATCAGGGTCGGCCGGCGGCGCCATTCTGTCTATGATTGCGGTCAAGACCGGGCCGGGCTGGCGCGACCGGGCGGCTTGCGCTACGGCTGGGACGCGGCAGGGCAGCGGGACCGGAGGGCAATGGCGGCAGCGAAGGGCAAGGCCAAGCGGGGCGGCGCCGGCGCCAAGGCGGGCGCGGCCGGCAGGGGCGCCAAGGCGGACAAGGCGCCCAGCGGCGGCCGGGACTGGAGCCCGCGCGCGCTGTGGCG
>JAKAJW010000471.1 GCA_021813645.1 Pseudomonadota bacterium
GGCGACAACGCCGCCTCGGGCGTCGGCGTCGGCGTCGTGCGGGCCGGCGAGGCCTTCGTCTCGCTCGGCACCTCGGGCGTGCTCTTCGCCGCCAACGACGGCTATCGGCCGGCGCCGGAGACCGCGGTGCACACCTTCTGCCACGCCCTGCCGAACACCTGGCACCAGATGGGCGTCATCCTCGCCGCGACCGATGCGCTGAACTGGTTCGCCGGGCTGGTCGGCTCCGACGCGGCGGCGCTCACCAATGGCCTCGGGCCGCTGCAGGCGCCGGGCAAGACCCTGTTCCTGCCCTATCTCGGCGGCGAACGCACGCCGCTGAACGATGCGGCGATCCGCGGCGCCTTCCTCGGGCTCGAACATGCGACCGATCGCGCGGCCGCGACGCGGGCGGTGCTGGAGGGCGTCACCTTCGCGCTGCGCGACTGCCGCGACGCGCTGGCCCAGACCGGCACCCGGATCGACAGCCTGCTGGCGGTCGGCGGCGGCTCGCGCTCGGACTATTGGCTGAAGGCGATCGCCAGCGCGCTCGGCACCCCGGTGAAGCTGCCGGTGGCCGGCGATTTCGGCGGCGCCTTCGGCGCGGCCCGGCTGGCGCTGATGGCCGCCACCGGTGCCGGCGCCGAGATCGCCACCGCCCCGGCGATCGCCCGCACGATCGAGCCCGATCCGGCGCTCGCCGCCGCTTTCGACGCCGGCCATGCCCGCTACCAGGCGGCGCGGCAGGCGGTGCAAGGATTGACCAGCTAGGACCAGATCATGACCGACTTCTTCCAAGGCATCCCCGCCCTCCGCTACGAGGGACCGGAGACCGACAACGAATTCGCCTTCCGCCACTACAACCCCGACGAGGTGGTGCTGGGGAAACGGATGGCGGATCACCTGCGCTTCGCCGTGGCCTATTGGCACAGCTTCGCCTACCAGGGCGGCGACCCGTTCGGCGGCCAGACTTTCGAGCGGCCCTGGTTCGGCGACACGCTGGATCTCGCCAAGCTCAAGGCCGATGCGGCCTTCGAGATGTTCGACATCCTCGGCGCGCCGTTCTTCTGCTTCCATGACGCCGACGTCCGCCCGGAGGGCAGCGACTTCGCCGAGAACACCCGCAACCTCGAGGCGATCACCGACTATTTCGCCGCCAAGATGGAGGGTTCGAAGACCAAGCTCCTTTGGGGCACGGCGAACCTCTTCACCCACCGCCGCTACATGGCGGGCGCGGCGACCAACCCCGATCCGGACGTCTTCGCCTTCGCCGCCGCCACGGTGAAGACCTGTATCGACGCCACCCACAAGCTCGGCGGCGAGAACTACGTGCTCTGGGGCGGCCGCGAGGGCTATGAGACGCTGTTGAACACCGATCTCGGCCGCGAGGCGGAGCAGGCGGCGCGCTTCCTGCACATGGTGGTCGACTACAAGCACAAGATCGGCTTCAAGGGCACCATCCTGATCGAACCGAAGCCGCAGGAACCCTCCAAGCACCAGTACGACTTCGACGTGGCCACCGTCTACGGCTTCCTCAAGCGCTTCGGGCTGGAGAACGAGGTCAAGGTGAACATCGAGCAGGGCCACGCCATCCTCGCCGGCCACAGCTTCGAGCACGAGATCGCCACCGCGGCGAGCCTCGGCATCTTCGGCTCGATCGACATGAACCGGAACGACTACCAGTCCGGCTGGGACACCGACCAGTTCCCGAACAGCGTGCCGGAAGTGGCGCTGGCCTATTACGAGATCCTGAAGGCCGGCGGCTTCAGCACCGGCGGCACCAACTTCGACGCCAAGATCCGCCGCCAGAGCCTCGACCCGGCCGACCTGATCCTGGCCCATGCCGGTGCGATGGATGTCTGCGCCCGCGGGCTGAAGGCGGCGGCGGCGCTGCTCGAAAGCGGCGAGCTGGAGGCCGCCCGCAACGCCCGCTACGCCGGCTGGGACAGCCCGGCCGCGCAACAGATGCTGGCCGCCGGCACGCTGGACGGCATCGCCGCCCGGGTGCTGAAGGAGGGCATCAACCCGGCGCCGCGTTCCGGCCGGCAGGAGCGGCTGGAGAATCTCTGGAACCGCTATCTCTGAGCCTTTCGGCACATGACCCTGCGGCGGGGCTGACAATCGGCCCCGCCGCTTGCTATGCAGGGCGGGCCGAGGGAGCCCGATGACCGTTCGACCCGTCCTGTCCAACCGCGAGGCCCGCCGGCTGTTCCTGGCCCGCCACCTGCTGAGCGCACCCGAACCCGGCCGGCCCGACGCCGCCGCGCTGATGACCACCGTCGAGCGGCTCGGCTTCGTGCAGATCGACAGCATCAACACCGTCGCGCGGGCGCATCACATGATCCTCTGGGCCCGCCACCCCGGCTACCGGCCAGAGATGCTGCGGCCGCTGCTGGAACGCGACCGCAGCCTGTTCGAACATTGGACGCATGACGCAGCGGTGATCCCCACCGCCTTCTTCCCGCATTGGCAGTTGCGCTTCGCCAGGGCGCGCGAAACCCTGGCCGCGCGCTGGAAGACCTGGCGCGACGACGCCTATCTCGGCAAGCTCGACGAGGTGCTGGACCAGGTCGCCCGCCAGGGCCCGGTGACGGCGGGCGACACCGGCGAGGCGGAGCCGAAGGCCAAGGGCGGCTGGTGGGACTGGCATCCCTCGAAGACCGCGCTCGAATATCTCTGGCGCACCGGCGCGCTGGCGGTGGCCCGCCGCGAAGGCTTCCAGAAGGTCTACGACCTGACCGAGCGCGTGATCCCCGAACCGCATCGCGGCGCTCGCCCGGCGGCAGAGGAAACGGTCGACTGGGCCTGCACGGCGGCGCTCGACCGGCTCGGCTTCGCCACCTCGGGCGAAATCGCCGCCTTCTTCGCCACCGTCACCCCGGAGGAGGCGAAGGCCTGGTGCGCCGCCGAGCGGGCCGCCGGCCGGCTGATCGAGATCGATGTGGAGGGCGCCGACGGCAGCCTGCGGCGCGCCTTCGCCCGGCCCGCGATCCTGGCCGAGACGCCCCCCGAGCCGACCGGCCGGATCCGCATCCTGAGCCCCTTCGACCCGGCGCTGCGCGACCGCAACCGGACCGAACGGCTGTTCGGCTTCCACTATCGCATCGAGGTCTTCGTGCCGGAGCCGAAGCGGCGCTATGGCTACTACGTCTTCCCGGTGCTGGAGGGCGACCGGCTGATCGGCCGGATCGACGCCAAGGCCGACCGCCAGGCCGGCGCGCTGGCGGTGCGCGCCTTCTGGCCGGAACCGGGGGTGGCGGTCGGCGCCGGCCGACAAGCGCGGCTCACGGCCGAACTCGATCGGCTGGCGCGGTTTTCCGGCTGCGACCGGGTCGATTTCGCCGCGGCCTGGCAACGCGCGACGCTGGCCTGAACCGGCGCGGCCCGGCGGGGCCGGGGTCGCGCCGGCCCCGCCGTCAGGCCACGTCGAAGGCCAGCGGGCGGACCTGCTGGAACATGCCGGTGGCCTCCAGCGTATCGACAACCTTCGGGTCGATCGCCTGATCGAGATAGAGCAGCGCGATGGCATCCTGGCCGACGCCCGAGCGGCCGAGGGTGAAGTTGGCGATGTTCACCCCGTTCTTGCCCATGGTCATGCCGAGCAGGCCGATGATGCCGGGCACGTCCTCGTTGGTGGTGTAGAGCATATGCGCCCCCACCTCGGCGTCGATGTTGATGCCCTTGATCTGGATGAACCGCGGCTTGCCGTCGGCAAAGCAGGTACCGGCCACCGAACGCTCGCGCTTGTCGGTCACCATGGTCACCTTGATATAGGCGTCGAAGGCACCCGACTTGTCCTGCCGGGTGGTCGAGACCTGGATGCCGCGCTCCTTGGCCACCACCGGGGCGGAGACCAGGTTCACATCCGGGTTCTGCGCCTTCATCACCCCGGCGATCACCGCCTGGTTCAGCGCGGCCATGTTCATCTCCGCCACCGCGCCGTCGTAGAGGATGTTGATCGCCTTGATCGGCTCTTCCGTCATCTGGCCGATGAAGGCGCCCAGATGGCCGGCGAGCTTGATCCAGGGCCCCATCACCACGGCCTCTTCGGCGGTAACGTTGGGCATGTTCAGCGCGTTCTGCACCGCCCCGGTCAGCAGGTAGTCCGCCATCTGCTCGGCCACCTGCAAGGCGACGTTCTCCTGCGCTTCGGTGGTCGAGGCGCCCAGATGCGGCGTGCAGACCACGTTCGGCAGGCCGAACAGCACGTTCTCCGTCGCCGGCTCCACCGCGAAGACGTCGAGCGCCGCCCCGGCGACATGGCCCGAGGTCAGCGCCTCGGCCAGCGCCGGCTCGTCGATCAGCCCGCCGCGGGCGCAGTTGACGATCCGCACGCCCGGCTTGGTCTTGGCCAGCGCCTCGCGGCTCAGGATGTTGCGGGTCTTGTCGGTCAGCGGCACGTGCAGGGTGATGAAATCGGCCTTCGCCAGCAGTTCGTCGAGCTCGACCTTATGCACGCCGATCTGCTTGGCGCGCTCTTCCGACAGGAAGGGATCGTAGGCGATCACCTTCATCTGCAGCCCCAGCGCCCGCTCGCAGACGATCGAGCCGATGTTGCCGGCGCCGATCACGCCCAGCACCTTGTTGAACAGCTCCACCCCCATGAAGCGGCTCTTTTCCCACTTGCCGGCCTGGGTCGAGGCATTGGCCTCGGGGATCTGCCGGGCCACGGCGAACATCATCGCGATGGCATGTTCGGCGGTGGTGATCGAATTGCCGAAGGGCGTGTTCATCACGATCGCCCCCTTCTTC
>JAKAJW010000377.1 GCA_021813645.1 Pseudomonadota bacterium
CCATGCGCGCGGGCGAGGAAAGCGGCACCATCCGTTCCTTGTTGCCCTTGCCCATGACCAGGATCATGCGCGGATCGCCACGGACCGCGGCGACCGGCAGGCCGACGAGCTCGGACACGCGCAGGCCGGTGGCGTAGAGCAATTCGAGCAGGCAAGTGTTGCGCAGCCGATCCTCGGGGCGGCCGCTGTCGCGGGCGGCCTGCAGCAACGCCTCGACCTGAGACACGCTCAAAGTTCCCGGCAGTTTTCGGTCGCGGCCAGGGCCGGCGAGCTTCAGGGCCGGATTGTCGGTGCGCCAGCCCTCCTCATGCGCGAAACGGTAGAGTTGGCGGATGGCGGAGAGCCGGCGGGCGCGGGTGGCCTTCGCCAGGCCGCGGCCGTTGCAGTCGATCAGATAGGCTTCGACATCGCTGCGGGCGGCGCTGGCGAAGTCGGTGCCGCGGGCGGCGAGCCAGTCGTTGAAGTCGATCAGGTCCCGGCCATAGGCGAGCCGAGTGTTCTGCGCCGCATCCCGCTCGGCGGCCTGGGCGTCGAGAAAGGCGGAGATCCAGCGGTCGGCCGGCGGCGACATCAGCTTGCCCTGGCGATCAGCATGAGCTGCAGACCGGTCCTGCGGGCCGCCGTCTCCAGCCCCGCCTTGCGCAGCAGGGCGAGACCGGCGGTGACCCCGGTCAGGTCGCCCGAAGAGCCGTCGGCGATCCGGGCGATTGCCCGCAGCAGTGCCGCACCGGTCTGGTGTCCCGCCAGCAGCGTGTCGAGGTCCGGCCCGGGGTCGGCGCCGGGGGCAAAGCCGGCGGCGATGGCGGCGGCCATCGGATCGTTCGGGGTCAGGCCGTCGAGATGGCCGCGGGCGAGGCCGATCAGAAACTCTTCGCGCGGGTCGGTGGCGATGCGGGTGCCGGCGATCGCCTCGGCGTCGGGCGATAGCAGGCCGATGCGGAAGGCGAGCGCGCCCGGTTGGCCGGACATATGCAGGCCGGCAAGCTGCTTGCCGAAGAGCGCGGCGAAGGGCACGGCCAGGCCCGCCTTGCGCATCGCCTCCCAGGCCGGCGCCAGGCTGCGGGAAACGGCGGCGACATCCTTGGCCTTCAGCGCGGCATCCAGCTTTTGCACCGCCGCGACCCGATCCCAAGGATCGCCCGAAGCCGAGGGCTTGCCCTCGCTGTAGATGCCGATCAGCTGGTTCGGTGGGATCGCGCCATTGCGGGCGAGCCGCTCGGCAGCGGTAATCTGCGCCTTCCAACCGATGTTGGAGCGCAGATCGGCCTGGGCGAAGGCGGCCGGCAGCGTGTTGGTGGCGATCGGCTCGCCAATGGCCTCCATCATCCGCCAGATCAGCGGCGAGGGCCGGCTGGGCGGCGGCAGCGGCTTGGCGGTATCGTCCTGCGAGGTGTCGAGGAAGCGAGTCAGGATCGCCGATTCATCCGGCTTGACCAGGCCCAGGCCCTGGGCGGCGGTCAAGGTCAGCTGAGCGGCCGACCAATCGCCGGTGCGGGCCAGGCAGAAGATGCGCGCGGGCAGGGTTGGGGCGATTTCCGGCGTGGTGGCCATGGCCTTGCAGGCCGCCTGTTCATGGCCGAGCAGCAGCTCGACGTCGAACCAGCGGCGAAACAACTGCGGCTGGCGCGCGCCGGTCTGCTGCAGCAGCGCCTGAGCCTGTTCCAGCGCGCCATAGTCCAGCAGCCGGTCGAGCCGCGCTACCAGGAAACCACCGGAGGCGCCAGCATCCGCGGGCGGGTCGGCTTCCGCCAGCATCATCGTGTAGAGCAGGTCCTGCAGCGCCGGCAGCAGGTGCTGCGGCTC
Organism: Pseudomonadota bacterium; assembly: GCA_021813645.1. Classification (GTDB taxonomy): domain Bacteria; phylum Pseudomonadota; class Alphaproteobacteria; order Rhodobacterales; family Rhodobacteraceae; genus Solirhodobacter. The sequence continues at coordinate 1,804 of JAKAJW010000377.1, forward strand.
GGCTTTCAGCAGCGCGGCCAGATCGGCCGAATGGCTGTTCGCCCAAAGATCCTTGGGCAGGCCGGTGACCTTCTGCGGCAAGAGACCGACCGCATCGAGACCGGTGGCACCGAGCACCGTGACGTCGATTGAAGGCTGGGATTGCACCCCGCCGGGTCCCGCCGCGCCTTCCATCGGCACGCCGGCCGCGACCGTGCCCGGCAGCGGCGCCGCCGTGCGCGGCGCGGGGCCGGGCATCGCGGCGACCGAGCGCGACAGCCAGTTGATCGCCGACATCGGCTGATCCGCCATCGCCGGTGGCGCCGCAAGCGCCACGGCAGCGAAAAGCAACGGCGTATGCGCCCGTCTAATCGACATTCAGCTTGACCGGTTGTTCGACCTGATGCTGCACCGGGTTCAAGTTGCCGATATAGGCATACCCCACCAAGACAAGGGCACCAAGCATGACCAGCATCGCCAGGGCCCTGTAGATGTATCTCATTGCTCGCCTCTCCGCTTTGACCGCCTCTTGGACGGCTTCGGCTTCTTCTATATGCCATGTCGAAGAGTTTCACGCCATTCGCGGCGGAACGTTTTGGTGAGGCGGGATTTCGCCCGATGGATGGTCGGTGGGTTGGCGGCTGAAGAAGACGGTCGTGCTGGTGGGCATGATGGGGGCGGGCAAGACGGCGGTCGGCACGCAGCTCGCGCGCTTGCTCGGGGTGGGCTTCCTCGATTCCGACGAGGAGATCGTGAAGGCCGCCAATATGACTATCGCGGAGATCTTCGAGCGTGACGGCGAGCCGTTCTTCCGGCTGAAGGAGGCCCAGGTGATCGCGCGGCTGCTGCGCGGCCGGCCGGGCGTTCTGTCGACCGGCGGCGGCGCCTTTCTGCAGGGCGCCAACCGGGCGGAGATCGCGGCGCATGGCGTTTCGGTCTGGCTCAAGGCGGATCTCGAGCTGCTGTGGACGCGGGTGCGGCACAAGTCGACGCGGCCGCTGTTGAAGACGGCGGATCCGAAGGGGACGCTGGCAGCGCTGATGGCCGCGCGCGAGCCGGTCTATGCGCAGGCGGATATGACGGTGATTTCGCGCCCGGAGCTGACGGTCGAGGCGATGGCGGAAAACGTATTGGCGGCGCTGATGGCGCGGCCCGATGTGCTGGAGCGGAAATGATGGACCGGGTGAGGGTTGAGCTGGGCGCGCGCGCCTATGATTTGCGCATCGGCGAAGGGCTGATCGCGCGGGCCGGGGCGGAGATCGCACCGCTTCTGCGGCGCAGGCGGGTGGCGGTGATCACCGACGAGACGGTCGCAGCGCTGCATCTGGAGACGCTGCGCGAGGGGCTGGCGGCGGAAGGCATCGCGATGACCGCGCTCGCCCTGCCGGCCGGCGAGGCGACCAAGGGCTGGCCGCAGTTCGAGCGCGCGGTGGACTGGCTGCTGGCCGAGAAGGTCGAGCGGCGCGACCTGGTGCTGGCTTTCGGTGGCGGGGTGATCGGCGACCTGGCGGGCTTCGCCGCGGCGGTGCTGCGGCGGGGGGTGCGCTTCGTGCAGATCCCCACCACGCTGCTGGCCCAGGTGGACAGTTCCGTGGGCGGAAAAACCGGAATAAATTCCAAGCACGGCAAAAACTTGATCGGCGCTTTTCATCAGCCTTCGCTGGTTCTGGCGGATATCGGCGTGCTGGCCACGCTGCCGCGGCGGGACTTCCTGGCGGGCTATGGCGAGGTGGTGAAATACGGGCTGCTGGGCGACGCCGGGTTCTTCGATTGGCTGGAGATCGAGGGGCCGAAGCTTGCCGGATCGCCGGCGCTGGTGCAGGCCGCGGTGCGGCGGTCGGTGGAGATGAAGGCCGAGATCGTGGCGCGCGACGAGACCGAGGAGGGCGACCGGGCACTGTTGAACCTCGGCCATACCTTCGGCCATGCGCTGGAGGCGGCGACGGGCTATTCCGACCGGCTCTTGCACGGCGAGGGGGTGGCGATCGGTTGCGCCCTGGCTTTCGAGCTTTCTCAAAGGCTTGGCCTGTGTTCGCAAGAGGCGCCGAGCCGCGTGCGGGCGCATCTGCGGGCGATGGGGATGAAGGTCGACCTGGGCGATATTCCAGGCGCGCTGCCGGATGCCGACGGGCTGCTGACGCTGATGGCGCAGGACAAGAAGGTGGTGGACGGCCGGCTGCGCTTCATCCTGGCGCGCGGGATCGGCGCGGCCTTCGTGAGCGATCAAGTGCCGCCGGAGACGGTGCGCGCGCTGCTGGACGAGGCGCTAAGGCGGCCTTCTTCCGGACCCTGAGCTTCGCCGTCTAAAGCGGTGGCGTGGTTAGGAAAAAGCGATACCGATATTGCACCGATTTCGCACCGATTTGGCACCGACGTTTACCGCTGGGCGACGAGCCCCGCGAGCTCGGGCGGCAGGGGGCCGCGGGCCAGGTCGACGACCTGCCAATCGGCGCCGGAATGATCCTCGTGATCGGTGTAGAGGCTCGGCGCCAAGAGCACCCGCAGCCCGGCCGCCTGGGCCGAGAGCAGGCCGTTGCGGCTGTCCTCGACGGCGATCGCGGCGTCCGCCGGCAGGCCGAGCTTTGCCAGCGCCAGGCTGTAGACGTCGGGCGCCGGTTTCTTGCGCGCCACCTCGTCGCCGGCCGCGATGACGTCGAACACCGCTTCGGCCGGTTGGCCCCAGGCGGCCTGCACCAGCGCCTCGACATTCGGCCGGCTGGTGGTGGTCGCCACGGCAAGGGCAAGGCCGGCGGCGCGGGCCGCGGCGATCAGCTCGGCCACGCCGGGGCGCAGCGGCAGGTCGCCGGCGGCGATCAGCGCGACATAGCGGGCGGTCTTGTCGGCGTGGATCGCGGCGATCTCCTCGGCCGGCAGGGCCCCGCCGCGGGCCGCGAGATAGGCAGCGATACGCTCCTTGCCGCCGGTGGTGGCGAGCAGG
>JAKAJW010000133.1 GCA_021813645.1 Pseudomonadota bacterium
CACCGACCGCGTGCTCGAGGCGATCTTCAACCTGATCGCCCACGGCCGCTGCGGCGACCCGATCGCCGGCGCCCGGGTGCTCGACCTCTTCGCCGGCACCGGCGCGCTCGGGCTCGAGGCACTGTCGCGCGGCGCCGCCCGGGTCACCTTCGTCGACGACGGCGCCGCCGCGCGGGCGCTCGTCCGCCGCAACATCGAGCTGATGCGCGCCATGGGCAGCACCGACCTCTACCGCCGCGACGCCACCCGGATGGGCGACAACCGCGGCGCGCCCTTCTCGCTGGTCTTCCTCGACCCGCCCTACAACAAGGGCCTTGGCGAAGCCGCGCTGGCCTCCTGCGCGGCGGGCAGCTGGCTCGCCCCCGGCGCACTGATCGTCTGGGAGGAGGGCAGTGCCCCGACGCCGCCGCCCGGCTTCGAGACGCTCGACCAGCGCCGCTACGGCGACACCGTCGTGACCCTGCTGCGCGCACCGGAGGCTGCGGCATGAGGCGCTTCGATGCCGTGCTGTTCGACTGCGACGGCGTGCTGGTCGACAGCGAGCCGGTGACCTTCGAGATGCTGGCCGAGGATTTCAGCCGCCACGGCCTGTCGATGACGGTCGCGGATATCGCGCGGGAGTTCTTCGGCGGCACGATGCGCGATCTGTGGCTGCGCGCCCGGGCGATGGGGGCACGGCTGCCCGACGACTGGGTCGAGACCTTCTACGAACGGCTCTATGCAAGGCTCGCGCAGGGCACCGCGCTGGTGCCGGGGGTCGCCCGCCTGCTCGACCTGCTCGACTCCGCCGGCATTCCTTACGCGGTCGGCTCGAACGGCTCCGAGCGCAAGATGCAGGTGACGCTCGGCCAGCACCCGCAGGTTCTGGCCCGGCTGCAGGGCCGGCTGTTCTCCGGCCAGACGCTCGGCAAGCCGAAGCCGGCGCCCGACCTCTACCTACATGCCGCCGCGGCGCTCGGCCATCCGCCCGAGCGTTGCGTGGTGGTGGAGGACAGCCCGACCGGCGCCCGCGCCGCCCGCGCCGCCGGCATGGCCTGCTTGGGCTTCGCCGCGCATGACGACGGCGCCCGGCTCGCCGCCGAGGGCGCCCGCGTGTTCCACGCCATGGCCGATCTGCCCGCCCTGCTCGGCCTCTAGCGCGCCGCCGGGTCCACCACCTCCGTCGCCGCCTCCGTTGCCGGTTCTGGCCGGTTCAGCCAAAGCGTGCGGTTGGGAAAAGGAATCTCGATGCCATGCGCGTCGAAAGCCTCTTTCACCGCCCGCAGCATATCGTTCTTGAACAGCCAGACATCGGCACTCTGGGCCCAGCAACGGCAGAGAAAATCCACCGAGCTTTCGCCGAGGCTGTTCACCTTGAGGAAGAACGCGGGATCGTCGAGCGCGCGCGGATCGGCGGTGATCGTCTCGCGGATCACCCGCTCCGCCAAGGCCAGATCGGTGCCGTAGGACACGCCGAAGGTCCATTCCGCCATCCGCGTCGGATAGACGGAGTAATTGGTCATCACATTGCCCCAGACCTTGGCGTTCGGCACGATGATCTGCAGCCCGTCGTAGGTCTTCAACTCGGTGAAGTTCAGGTTGATATCCATCACGCTGCCCGAGACGCCGTCCACCGCGATGAAATCGCCCAGCTTGAACGGCCGGAACAGAATGATCATCACCCCGGCGGCCACGTTCGACAGCGTGCCCTGCAGCGCAAGGCCGACGGCCAGGCCGGCGGCGCCCAGCACGGCGACGATCGAGGTGGTCTGGATGCCGAAGGTGTTCAACACGAACAGCCCGGCGAAGGTGAGCACCCCGTAACGGGTGATGTTGCCCAGAAAGGCGAACAACGTCGCATCCAGCCGGTGATAGCGCTTCGCCAGCCCGACGATCCGGCGATGCGCCCAGCCGGCGATCGCGAAGCCCAGCCCCAGGATCACCATGGCGGCGAGCACATTGCCCAGGACGGCGGTGAGGAAATTCACCGTCAAGAGCTGGCCCAGGGTCTGGCTCTGGGTGATATGCATGTCGAGCAGGTTGTTCAGCATGCGCGGATGTCCTCCATCTTGCTTGCCGGCCCGGGCCCCGCAGGGCCGCCGGCATCATCGGTGGAGAGGGCCCGGACCGGGGAGGAACCCCGCGGGCCGCTCGCGCCGATGGTTTCATCTTTCCGCCGCCAGGGCCAGCCCGCGCCCGCCCCGGGGCCGACCCAATGCGTCGCAATTCGCCCTCGGGCCGGGAACTTCTGCGCGATCCGCGTCGGTCCGGCTGCCGGCTCAGAGCCGCTTCTGGAAGGTCAGCGAGGTCGGCCGGTCGTAGCCCGGATGCGCGGTGGCCCCGGTCTCGACGAAGCCGAGCGCCCGGAAGGTCGCATGGTTCTCGACCAATTCGACCCGGCTCTGCAGCTCCAGCACCGGCAGGCCAAGCGCCCGGGCCCGCGCCTCGGCCGCCGCCACCAGCTGGCGCGCCAGGCCGCGGCCGCGCCAAGCCGCCGCCACCGCCAGCTTGCCGAGATAGAGCCGGCCCGGCTTCACGCTGAGAAAGACGCAGCCGACCGGCACGCCCTCCGCCTCGACCACCCAGACCTCGCCCGAGGCGGCCTGCTCGGCGACCTCCGCCGCAGTCAGCCGGTGCATCGACGAGGGCGGATCGATCCGCGCGTCCATATAGGCGAAGCTCTCCCGGATCAGCCGCAGCAGCGCCGACCAGTCGTATTCGCCCTGCGCCCGGCGCGGCGTCATTTCCGCGGCAGCCCATCGGCCAGGGCGATCCAGGGCAGATGCTCGGCCCAGAACACATGCGCCTTCGGCCGGTAGCCCTCCGGCGCCTCCAGCGAGGCGGCGAAGAAATGCATCTCGCCCGGCCAGCGGACCGAGCGATAGGCCACGGGCGCGCCGCAGTTCGGGCAGAAGAACCGCTCCACCCCCGGCGAAGAGACGAAGACGGCGGGCGGCGCGCCGGTCCAGCGCCAGGCGCCGTCGGCCATGCCGAAATAGCTGGTGAAGGGCGAAGAGGTCGCCCGCCGGCAGCTTTCGCAATGGCAATGCGCCTGCCAGAGCGGCGGCGCCTCGGTCGCATAGCGGACCTGGCCGCACAGGCAGCGGCCGGGGCCCAGCGGCGCCGGGGTCTCGTGCATCGGTTCGGCGGTCATCGCGCTCTCCCTTCGGCCGCATTAGGCGCCCGGGCCGCGCCTCCGTCAAGCGGCGCCTCCGCCAAGCAGCCACCAACATCTTGTGGATAATCCGCCGCCCTACCGCACCAGGTTGCGTTCCCGGTTGACTCAAGGCCCGGCGCCCGGGACGATGGTCGTTCAAGTCAGAATCAACCCGGAAGAGAGCGAATTGCGGTTCACCCGGCTCAGGCTCAACGGTTTCAAGAGCTTCGTCGACCCGACCGATCTGGTGATCGCCGACGGCCTGACCGGCATCGTCGGCCCGAACGGTTGCGGCAAGTCGAACCTCTTGGAGGCGCTGCGCTGGGTGATGGGCGAGAACCGGCCGACGGCGATGCGCGGCGGCGGCATGGAGGATGTGATCTTCGCCGGCGCCGCCACCCGGGCGGCGCGCAATTTCGCCGAGGTCGTGCTGACGATCGACAATGCGGAGCGGCTGGCGCCCTCCGGCTTCAACGATCAGGACCAGATCGAGATCGTCCGCCGCATCACCCGCGACGCCGGCTCCGCCTATAAGGCCAACACCAAGGAGGTGCGCGCCCGCGACGTGCAGATGCTCTTCGCCGATGCCTCGACCGGCGCGCATTCGCCGGCGCTGGTGCGGCAGGGCCAGATCTCCGAGCTGATCAACGCCAAGCCGAAGAACCGCCGGATGATCCTGGAGGAGGCCGCCGGCATCTCAGGCCTCTACCAGCGCCGGCACGAGGCAGAGCTGCGCCTGCAGGCGACCGAGGGCAACCTGACCCGGGTCGACGATCTGATCGACAGCCTCGCCCAGCAGCTCGCCACGCTGGCCCGCCAGGCCCGCCAGGCCGCCCGCTACCGCGAGATCGGCGAGGAACTGCGCCGCGCCGAGGGCATGCTGCTCTACCGCCGCTGGGCCGAGGCCGAGACGGTGCGCAGCGCGGCGGCGGCGGAGCTGGCCGAACGCGTCCGCGCCGCGGCCCGGGCCGAGGCCGAGGCGATCGCCGCCGGCAAGGCGCGGCTGGCCAAGGAAGACGCCCTGCCGCCGCGGCGCGAGGAAGAGGCGATCGCCGGCGCAGTGCTCCAGCGCCTCGCCGTGCAGCGCGACCAGCTCGCCGAGGCGGAGGGCCGCGCCCTGCAGGAGATCGCCGGGCTCGAAAGCCGGATCGCCCAGCTCGGCCGCGACATGGAGCGCGAACAGGCACTCAACCGCGACGCCGGCGAGACCATTGAGCGGCTCGACTGGGAACAGGCGCAGATCGCCAAGGCTCAGGAAGGCCATGACGACCGGCTCGCCGCCGCGGCCGAGGCCGCGCGCGAGGCCGCCGCCGTGCTGCAGGACCGCGAGGCGGCGCTAGCGGAGGTGACCGAGGATGTCGCCCGGCTGGCGGCGCGCCACCAATCGGCGCAGCGCCTGGCGCAGGACTGCCGCACCACCGTCGACAAGAGCGAGGCCGAAGCCGGCCGCGCCCGCGCCGCCGCCGAGACGGCGGAGGCCGCGCTGGCCAAGGCCGGCACCGACTTCGCCTCCGCCTTCTCGGCGGTGGCGATCGCCGCCGCCACCGCCGAGAAGGCGGAGGCCGTGCTGGAG
>JAKAJW010000075.1 GCA_021813645.1 Pseudomonadota bacterium
CCGATCAGGGCTTTCGCGCGCTCGGCGCAGCGCGGGCGCAGGGCGATGCGGCCTGGACCTTCCTCGGCCTGATCCCGATCTTCGATCCGCCGCGGCCAGACGCCGGCGCCACCATCGCCCGGGCCGAGGCGATGGGGCTGCAGGTCAAGATGATCACCGGAGACCATGAGGCGATCGCCCGCCAGATCGCCCGCCAGCTCGGCCTGGGGCAGAATATCATACCGGCGGGGGCCCTGCTCGACGGCGACGGCGCCGAGGTCGCGGCGCGGGTCAGACAGGCCGACGGCTTCGCCCGGGTGCTGCCCGAGCACAAGTTCAGGATCGTCGAGCTGCTGCAGCAGAGCGGCAGCATCGTCGCGATGACCGGCGACGGGGTGAACGACGCGCCGGCGCTGAAAGTGGCCGATGCCGGCATCGCGGTCAGCGGCGCCACCGACGCGGCCCGCGCCGCCGCCGATCTGGTGCTGACCGACCAGGGCCTGTCGATCATCACCGATGCGATCGCCGAGGCCCGCCGCATCTTCGAGCGGATGACCAGCTACGCCACCTACCGCATCGCCGAGACGATCCGGGTGCTGCTGTTCATGACGCTGTCGATCCTGGCCTATCGCTTCTACCCGGTGACCGCGATCATGATCGTCCTGCTGGCGGTGCTGAACGACTTCCCGATCATGATGATCGCCTATGACAACGTCGCGGTGGCCGAGCGTCCGGTGCGATGGGACATGCGGCGGGTGCTCACCGTGGCGACCGCGCTCGGCGGCATGGGGGTGGTCGAGACCTTCGGGCTCTTCTGGTACGCGGACCGGGTGATGCACCTGCCCCGGGCGGAGATTCAGACGCTGATCTTCCTGAAATTCCTCGTCTCCGGCCATATGACGCTCTACGTGACCCGCAACCAGGACTGGTTCTGGAGACGGCCGGTGCCGGCGCTGCGGCTGTTCGCCACCACCGAAAGCACCCAGATCCTCGGAACGCTGGCCGCGGTCTATGGCCTGCTCATCACCCCGATCGGCTGGCCGCTTGCGCTGAGCGTCTGGGCCTATTGCCTGCTCTGGCTGCCGGCCGAGGCGGCGCTCGCGATGGCGGTGCGCCGGCTCTATCGCCGCGGATCTGCGATGACCTGAGCGGCGGCGGACAGCGGCTGGGGGATTGCGGCGGGGGGATTGCGACGGGGGGATTGCGGCGGGGAGGATGGCTGCGGGGAATTGCGACGACCGACCGCGCCGCCGCAGAGGCGGCAAACAGACCGGATCAGCGGGACGCCGGCACCGCGCGCGACCGCGCAGCATCCGGCGAGGGACAAACCGAGCGAGCGGGCGCCGACCGAGCGGCGGGGGACGGAACGGCCGGCCCGGGGTGGCCGCCCCAGGCGACCGGCCAGGGGTGGCCGGCCCGGGGTGGCCGGCCAGGGACCGTGGGCTGGCCGGCGACCCGCCGCCCCGATCAGGCCACCGATTTCTTCCGGCCGCGGCCCGCCTCGCCCGCTGCTCCGGTCACCCGGAAACTGGCGAGCGCCCGCACCATGTCTTCGCTGAGCCCGGCGAGCAGGGTCGTCGCGGCATTGCTCTCCTCCAACAGGGCCGCGTTTTGCTGCATGGCGCCGTCGAGCTGGCTGACGGCAGAGGTGATCTCGGCCAGGCCGGTAGCCTGTTGGCGTGACGAGGTGGCGATGGCACGGGTCTGTTCGGAGATCGAGCCCGCCGAGTCCAGGATACGGGCGAAGGCCTGCCCGGTCTGCCCCGCCAGGTCGACCCCGGCGCGCACGTCTTCGCCGCTGCCGCGGATGATGTTGGAGATCTCCTCGGCCGCCTGGGTGGCGCGTTGCGCCAGCGCGCGGACTTCGGTCGCGACAACGGCAAAGCCGCGGCCGGCATCGCCGGCCCGCGCCGCCTCGACCCCCGCGTTGAGGGCGAGCAGATTGGTCTGGAACGCGATTTCGTCGATCACGCTCATGATCCGTTCGATCCCCGCCGAAGAGGCGGCGATCCGGTCCATCGCGTCGACCACCCGGGTCATCGCGGCGCTGCCGTCCTGCGCGTTGCCGTTCGAGAGTTCGGCGAGTTGCTTGGCCCGCTCCGCGCTTTCGGCCGAGGACTTCACCGAATTCGCCAGCCCCTCGATCGCCACCGAGGTCTCCGCCAGGGTGGAGGCGCTGCGCTCCGCCCAACGCGCCAGCTCGTCGGTGCCGGCCGCGATGCTGGCCACTTCGCGGTTGAGCGTGCCGGAAACGTCGCTGATCCCGCGGACCAGGGTGGCGAGCCGTTCCACCGCGCTGTTGAAGTTGAGGCGCAGCGTATCGTAGTCGCCGGGCAACGCAGTGGTGATCCGTTGCGTCAGATCGCCCTGCGCCAGCGCCTCGAGCGCGGTCGCCAGCCGGGTGACCACATCTTCCTGTTCCTTCAGCCGGGCCCGGGCCGCCTCGCCCTCCGCCTCGGCGGCGCGGCGCCGTTCGGCCTCCGCCTCCTGCCGCAACCGGGCGGCGTCGCGCTCCGCCTCCTCGGCGGCCTTGCGGGTCTGCGCCTGCTCGGCAAGCTCGCGCTCCTGCCGTTGGCGTTGACGCTCCTCCTCGAGCCGCAGCGCCTCGGCGAGCTCTTCCTTCTCGATCTGGCTTTGCTGGAACTTGGCCAGGGAGCGCGCCATGGCGCCGAATTCGTCCTGCCGATCAGTGCCGGGGATCACGACCCCCTTGGCACGCTGCGCGACGCTTTCGGTGACGGCCGCGATGCGTGCGATCTGCCCGCCCATCTTGCCCCCCATCACGCCGCCGGCGATCAGGCCCGCGATCAGCGCCAGCACCGCCGCCCCGGCGGCGATCGAAAGGATGGTGGTCCCGATCCGGGTGTAGACCGCCGTCGGCACCGCGACGGTGAAGACGCCGGCGGGTTGGCCAGAGTAGTCGCGCACGGCGATGGCGCGGACGAAGTAGCTGGCGCCGTCAATCCGCACGTCGGCATCATAGCTGTCCTGCTGCGTCAGCCGCGCGACTTCCGCGCCGGTGAGCAGCGCCGGCCCGGAGAAGGTCGCGGCGAGCCGTTCGGCGGCTTGCATTGGCTTGTCGAAGGCCGCAATCTTGCTGTCGGCGATCGGGTAGTATTCGTATTGATTGCCCGTCCGTTGGGCCAGGCCGCGCAGGAATTCGGCGCCTAGGTCAAGCCCGACCTCGACGGTGCCGACCGGTCGCCCTTCGAAGCGGATCACGGCGACGCCGCGCGCGCCGAGGCCGGCGCGGCCGCGCTCCAGCCCCTTGATCGAGACGCCGTTGCGATTGGCATCGACCACCATCTTGCGGAAGGCCGACAGATCGTCGCCACGCTTGCTCAATTCGTGAACGCGGATCAGCGATGTCGCTGGCGGAACATGGAACTGAAGCTGAACCATGCCCGTGTCGGTCTTCAGTTTACCGAAGCCGGGCGCGAACATCGCTTCGAGCGCCGCATCGTCGTGGCGCGCAGTCGCCGCCTGCACCGCCGGGATCGCGGCGATCAGCTCCGCCCGGTCCAATGCGTCCCTGGTCGCCGCTTGAATCGCCGCGGTGAGCCGCTCCGAGCTGGTGGCGAGTTCGCGTTGGTGGACGGTTGAAAGCATGGTGGATTTCACCACGAGCATGCCGGCGAACATGAGCGCTGCAACCAAAAGCGCAATGACGACGGGCAGGGCAACGATCTTGGCGCGGACGGACACGGATGAGCCTCCTGGCGGTTCGAAAACGGCCGACCGGCGTCGCCCGCGTCGGCCCCTGCCCCGTAGAGGAAGGGCGAGGCTGACGCGGGCGGGGCGGCGCTGACCAACGCCTTTTCTTGACATCGCGGCGTAAAGATTCGGTTGAGCGTATTGGCGGCCGCGCCGGAACCCCGGGCGCCTGCCCGCAAGCCGCTCCGTCACTCGCTTGTGATCGCCTCCCGGACATCGTGTCAGCTTGACCGGCTCGATGCGCTGAACGATACCGCAGCTGCCGGCCGGAGGTCGCCGGCGAACCGGGAATGCTTGCCTGATGGACAGCGACAGTCGATCTAGCCGCAGCGTGCGCACGGGCCGGCCGCGAACCTGACGACCGTCCGGTTCACCGCCGCCCGCGCACACGCGCGAACAGGGGGTGAACCATGCGGACGCGCCTTTTCCGCAGACGTCAACCGATACCGCGCTCCGCCCGCGGCAGCGGCCGATTAGCCGGCTGAGCGCGCCCATCGGGCGGCACTCGGCGGCCGGCATGGCCGGCCATCCCCAGCGATTCGATCGCGGAGCTTCCGCATGGCTTTCCAATCTTCCGCCCCGCTGGCGGACCGCTCCTGGCGGCTTGCGCCCAACCTGTGGGACGGGCTCGCTTTCGGGCTCATCTTCGCCGGGCTGATCCTGACCCTGCAGGCCAGCCGCGACTCGCTCGCGCCGCTTTCGGCGCTGAGCGCGCAGCCGCTGTCGCTCGATCCCGGGCGCCTGCCCGGCTATGCGCTCAGCAGCACGCTGCGGATGCTCGCGGCGATGGTCGCCTCGCTCGTCTTCACCTTCCTGTTCGGCGCGCTGGCGGCCAAGAGCCGGCGCGCGGCGATGCTGCTTGTGCCGCTGCTCGACATCCTGCAGTCGGTGCCGGTCCTGGGCTTTCTCTCCTTCACCGTCACCGCCTTCATGGCGCTGTTTCCCGGCCAGGTGGTGGGCGTGGAACTGGCGGCGATCTTCGCAATCTTCACCAGCCAGGCCTGGAACATGGCC
>JAKAJW010000051.1 GCA_021813645.1 Pseudomonadota bacterium
GGAAATCCGCGCTGCGCTGCGCCCGGACCTGGGTCTGGTGGTGATGTGGGCGAGGCTGGACGCCGCCCCGGTCGCCGCGCTGATCGGCGCCCCCGTCGTCACCTCGGCCGGCCGCGCCTTCCCGGTCGAGACCCGCTGGCTCGACCGGCCGCTGAAGCCCGGCACCCGGCTGGAGCCGGCGATGGCCGAGCTGATCCTGCAGGCGCTGGCCGAGACCGAGGGCAGCCTGCTCGCCTTCCTGCCCGGCGAGGGCGAGATCCGCCGCACCCAGGCGCTGCTGGCCGACCGGCTGCCGGCCGATTGCGCGCTGCGCCCCTTGTTCGGCGCGATGGACTTCGCCGCGCAGCGCGCCGCCATCGCCCCGGCCGCCGCCGGGCGCAAGGTGGTGCTGGCCACTGCCATCGCCGAGACCTCGCTGACCATCGAGGGCATCACCGTGGTGGTCGATGCCGGCCGCGCCCGCCGCGCCCGTTTCGATCCCGGCTCCGGCATGACCCGGCTGGTGACCGAGCGCGTCACCCGCGCCGAGGCCGAGCAGCGCCGCGGCCGCGCCGGCCGGCTGGCCCCCGGCCGCTGCTACCGGCTCTGGACCCGCGGCGAAGAGGGGGCGCTGGCCGCCTTCCCGCCGGCCGAGATCGAAAGCGCCGATCTGACCGGCTTCGCCCTGGAGCTCGCGCTGTGGGGCGCCCGCTCGCCCGAGGGCCTGGCGCTGCTGACGCCGCCCAATCCCGGCGCCTTCGCCGAGGCGCGGCTGCTGCTGGGCGAGCTCGGCGCGCTCGACGCCGCCGGGACCCTCACCCCGCACGGCCGGGCGCTCGCCGCGCTGCCGCTGCATCCCCGGCTCGGCCATATGCTGCTGACCGCCGGGCCGGCCGCCGCCCCGCTCGCCGCGCTGATGGCCGACCGCGATCCGCTGTCGCGCGCCGCACCGGCCGATCTCGCGCTGCGGCTCGAGGCGCTGGCCGATCCGCGCCGCTACGCCGCGCAGCACCCCTGGCCGGCCGACCGAGGCGGGCTGGAGCGGATCCGCGCCGAGGCGCAACGTCTGGCCCGGCTGGCCCCCACCGCGCCAGCGGCCTTTAGCCCCGCCGAGATGGCGGCGCTGGCCTATCCCGACCGCATCGGCCAGCGCCGCCCGGGCGAGGCGCCGCGCTACCTGCTGTCGGGCGGCAAGGGCGCCGCGCTCGATCCCGCCGACCCGCTGGCGCAAAGCCCCTATCTGGTCGCCACCGACCTCGACGGCGACCCGCGCGAGGCACGCATCCGTCTTGCCCTGCCGCTGCCCGAAACCGCGCTGCGCCGGCTGTTCGGGCCGCAGATCGCCCGCGCCGATCTGGTTGCCTGGTCGAAGCGCGACCGCCGCATCCTGGCCCGCCGGCAGGAGCGGCTCGGCGCGCTGGTGCTCGACGACCGGCCGCTGCCCGAGCCGGCGCCCGAGGCGATCGCCCAGGCCGCCGCCGAGGGCTTGCGCGAGCTCGGGCTCGAGGCTCTCGCGCTCGGCCCCGCCTTCCGCCGGCTGCAATCCCGCGTGGCCTTCCTGCGCGCCGAGGGGGAGCCGCTGCCCGACCTGGCCGACGCCGCGCTTCTGGCCGAACTCGACGCCTGGCTCACCCCGCATCTGACCCGCATCCGCTCCGCCGCCGATCTCGGCCGGCTCGACCCCTACGAGGCGCTCAAGGCGCGACTCAGCTGGGAGGAGCAGCAGCGGCTCGACCGGCTGGCGCCGGCGCAGTTCGAGACCCCGCTCGGCCGCCGCCTGCCAATCGACTATGGCTCGGGCACGCCGGCGATCGAGCTGCGGCTGCAGGAGTTGTTCGGCGTCACCCAGCATCCCTGCGTCGGCCCGAAACGGCTGCCGCTCCGCCTCACCCTGCTGTCGCCCGGCGGCAAGCCGGTGCAGGTGACCCAGGATCTGCCCGCCTTTTGGGCGACGAGCTACGCCGATGTGCGCAAGGACATGCGCGGCCGCTATCCGCGCCACCCCTGGCCCGAGGAACCGCGCCAGGCCGAGCCCACCACCCGCGCCAAGCCGCGCGGCAGTTGAGGCCCGGCCCGGGCTTCTGTTTGGAAATTCTCGGCATTAGGTAGCAAACGCACCAAGCATCCCGACGCGCGCGGGTATACTCTGGGCCATGCTCGACAAGACCATAGACAGCGCGCTCGCCAACCTCCGCCGGGACTTGATCCGCTCGGGCGGTGACGGGCTGGAGCATGTCGAGGCGCTGATGCGGCTCCGGGGCGTGCCGATGCCGCGCGTCATGCCGCCCAAGAAACCAGACGCCGCCAGGTACGGCCAGATGCGCAGGTTGATCTACGCGGCACTCAGGGACGGTCCCCGGACGGCCCCAGAGATTGCGAGGGTAGTCGCAGCCTCGCGCCCCGAGATCACACCAGAGGAAGCCCTGAAGCGCACGTGGAACGCGCTGAGCAAGATGAAGCATGAAGGGCTTGTGGGGCGCGAGGGGAGGGTGTGGAGGCTAGCCAGAAAATAGAATCGTTGGATATCTAGGCGAATCGCTTTAGACCGACGCTAGATGTGGTGGCGGGGAGGCTTTCCAGATCATCGCCGATCGAAACGGCACTTTGACCAAATGGTCTAAGTGCTTGATTTTGACTCGAATTTCGCCATGCAAGCCATTGAAAAAACAGGTTGAATCTTTTTCCCTCCCGTGCGATATTCGACCAAAGAAAAGCCCCGCCGAAGCGGGGCAAAGATGAAGAAGGCGAGACCTAGGTCGGATTCGGACCGACATCCCCCAGCTTGCAAACCCGGGTGCATAACCATTCTGCCACTAGGTCCTAGGAGCCGGTATATCACCGGCTCTTTGTTTTTTCTACAGGTTCTTGCTGGGTTGCGCAGCCTTTTGTGGGTATCGCATTAAGCCCCACGATATCGGGTATCACGCCGCCCGCTGCCAGTAGCCCTTCCACACCCGGCTGACCCGCGAGCCCATCGCTGCTTCCACCAGCCCGAGGGCCAGCGCGCCGTTGCTTTCCCGGCGGTGATCCTCCAGCCAAGCGGCGTGGTTCGCATACTGGTAGAGGTATTGGTGGCTGACGTGGTGGTGCTGGCCGCGGACCATCCGGCGCAGGCGGGAGAAGAAGCTTTCCACCATGTTGGTGTGAATGCCGTTGTCGCTGTAGCAGACCGAGTGATTGATCCGCTCGACCTTCCAGCCCGCGTGGAGAAGATCCCAATGCGAGGCTTCATCGGCGGAGATAGTGGCTAGCCGGTCAACGTGTTGCTTGGCCAGCTCGACGCCCTCGGCCTCGGCCTTGGCGACGAAGGGCAGCACCCGGCCGTCACGCTCGCGCAGGGCCACCACGACGCGGCGGGTGCCGGTCTGGTATTGGGCAAGCCGCCGGTCGATCCGGTCTTCCTTGCGGTTCGCTGGGCGAATGTGGCCACCGAAGTAAGCGCCATCAACTTCCACGATCCCGTCCAGCACTTCCCCGGTGTGAACCTCAAGCGCCATCGCCTCGCGCAGCTTGTGGGCCAGCACGAAGGCCGTCTTGTATTGGCAATCCAGGTCGCGGCTCAGTTGCACCATGCTCATGCCCTTGGCCCCGTTCACGATCAGGCAGATCGCGGCGAGCAGATCGACAAACGCCATCTTCCGGCTGGCGAAGACCGTGCCGGAGGTAACCGAGAACTGGTGGCCACAGCCCTTGCACTTGAACTTGCGCCGGGTCGGAATGTCGTAGCTTTCGCAGCAGCCGCAGCGCGGGCAAACAGCCTCACCATCGGTTTCCGACCACCGCATTTTGCGGAACGTCTCGTAGGCCGCTTCTTCGCCAGCCTTGTAGATCGCCCGAAGGCTCAGGGTGCGAGAGGCGGCGGAGAGGAGGAAGTGTTGGGCCATTGTACTATTTCCGTTGCGTACGTAACGGATATAGTACGTTGACGTAGCCCATACAAGGGCATAAGTAATTTTTACAGTGCTTTTTTGTATGGAGACGTTACATGGCTGAGAAGACAGACTGGGAAGCGATGGCGGCCAACCTCCTGAAGGCCGAACTGAAGCGAAAAGGGGTGACATACGCTCAACTTGTGGAGAAGTTGAACGCGATGGGAATCGATGAAAAGGAGGTGAACGTCCGGAACAAGCTCTCCCGGGGCAAGTTCACCGCGGCGTTCATGTTGCAGTGCCTGGCAGCAATTGGCGAGCGATCGTTAAGATTGGATTAATCGCGCTTCTTGGGGCTTTCGCCTCAATCTCTTTTGTTGCGGTCCCTCTAAAAAAATATCATGCCTACCACGCCTCCGAGTATGCAAAGCAAGCTGAAAGCGATGGCTACGGTACTCAGCAGAGCATAGACGCCTGTCGCGCCTCCATACCCAAGGTCGGCCTTGTGAGTGGACTTTTTTGCCTCGCAAAAGCCATAGCCCCCGGCCCAAACTCCAAGCAATCCCAGTACGATCTCGAAGCTCAGCAGCAGATGGCCGAACTGAGCCTGACTGCCGTTCTGGTGTCCATACTCACTTTCATCGCTGGGGGCGTCGGTCTGACGTGGGTTTATCTCACCCTGAAAGCCACCCAGAAGATGGCCATTGATGCTAGGGAGATCGGCGAGAAGCAGGTGCGGGCGTACATCCATATTGGCTTGCCGCGCCATTTTGTCGCTGCCGGTGGAATTCCAAGATTCGATATTGAAGTAGCAAATAATGGGCAAAGTACCGCCCTCTACGTTAAACCCGAAACTCAC
>JAKAJW010000250.1 GCA_021813645.1 Pseudomonadota bacterium
AACCGGCAGCGACCAGAGCGCGGCCAGGTTCATCGACTCGTGGAACTCGCCCTCGGCAACCGCGCCTTCGCCGAAGAAGCAGGCGGTGACATGCGGCAGCCCACGCATCCGGTCGGCGAGGCCGAGCCCGACCGCCAGCGGCAGACCGCCACCGACGATGGCGTTGCCGCCGTAGAAATTGCGTGCGGCATCGAAGATGTGCATAGAGCCGCCGCGTCCGCCGGAGGATCCGGTGGCCTTGCCGAACATCTCCGCCATCACCTGCTGCATCGGCACGCCGCGCGCCAGGGCGTGGCCGTGCTCGCGATAGGTGGCCACGATCCGATCGTCCGGACCGAGCACCGGGATGACCCCCACCGCCACGGCCTCTTCGCCGTCGTAGAGGTGAAGGAAGCCGCGGATCTTCTCCTGGGTATAGAGTTCCGCGCATCTGTCCTCGAACCGGCGGATGCGGATCATGGCGGCGAGCAGGGCGCGGACATGATCGTGGGTCAGATGCGGCTTCAGGGGGCTTTGCGGGATCATGTCTCGTCACTTTCGAGAGTGGAAATGTCGCCTTCCGGCAGGCCGAGTTCGCGCGCCTTCAGAAGCCGGCGCATGATCTTGCCGGAACGGGTCTTGGGCAGGGTCTTGCGGAACACGATCGCGCGCGGGGCGACGGCCGGGCCGAGCTTCTTGCGGGCGAGGCCGCGGATCTCGCGCTCCAACTCTTCCGAGGGCTCGACGCCGGGCTTCAGCGCCACATAGGCCTTCACCACCTCGCCGGCGGTCTCGTCGGGGATGCCGATCGCGGCCGCCTCGGCCACCGCCGGATGTTCCAGCAGCGCGCTTTCCACCTCGAACGGGCCGATCAGGTGGCCGGAGGACTTGATCAGGTCGTCGGCCCGGCCGACGAACCAGTAGTAGCCGTCGGCATCGCGCAGGGCGAGGTCGCCGGTCAGATACCAGCCACCGACGAAGCATTTCTTGTAGCGCGCCTCCTCGTGCAGATAGGCGCGCATCATCGAGGGCCAGCCAGGCCGGAGCGCCAGTTCGCCGATCTCTCCGTCGCGGCTGGCGCGCAGGCCCTCTCCCTCGCGCTGGACGATGCCCGCCTCCACCCCCGGCAGCGGTCGGCCCATGGAGCCGGGGCGAATGTCCATCGCGCGGGTGTTGGCGATCATGATGCCGCCGGTTTCGGTCTGCCACCAGTTGTCGTGGAACGGCCGGCCGAAGACCTCGTTGCTCCAGACCACGGCCTCGGGGTTCAGGGGCTCGCCGACCGAGGCCATGAAGCGCAGGGCCGAGAAATCATGCCCCGTCGCCGCCGCCTTGCCCGCCCGCATCATCATGCGGATCGCGGTGGGCGCGGTGTACCAGACCTCGACCTTCTCGCGCTGGAGAATGGAGTACCAGCGTTCGAGGTCGAAATCGGCTTCGTCGACGATCATCGTCACCCGGTTCACCAGCGGCGCGATGATGCCGTAGGACGTTCCAGTGACCCAGCCGGGATCGGCCGTGCACCAGTAACGAGTGCCCGGCGTGAGTTCGAGCGCGTAGCGCCCGGTTTCGGCATGCATGACGACGGCGCCATGGACGTGGACCGCGCCCTTCGGCTGGCCGGTCGTGCCCGAGGTGAAATGGATCAGCGCGGGATCCTCCGGCTGCGTCGGCGCGACCTCGAACCGGTCGGAGGCCGACGCCAGCGCCGGACCGAGCGCGACGCAACCCTCGGGCGCTTCGTCGCCAAGGATCAGCACCAGCCGCAGCGAGGCGATCCGGTCGCGCCAGGCGGCGATCTTGCGGCGATAGGTGCCGGCATCGGTCACCAGCGCCGTTGCCTCGCCGATCTCCATCCGCATCCGGATCGGATCGGGCCCGAAGGCGGAAAACAGCGGGGTGAAGACGAGCCCGGCCTTCAGCGTGCCGAGCGCGGCGATGTAGAGCTCTGGCACCCGGTCCGACAATACGAAGACGCGATCGCCGCGCCGCAGTCCGGCGGAGGCGAGCACATTCGCAAAGCGTGCCGTCTGGCGGGCCAGTTCGTCATAGCTGATCGGGCGCCGGCGGCCGTCCTTGCCCAGCCAAAGCAGTGCGGTTTCGCCGCCTTTGCCGGCAACGACATGACGATCCACCGCTTCGTAGGCGATATTGAGCGCCCCGCCGGGCAGGCCGTCGAGCATCGCGCGCGCGCCCTCCCAGGTGAAGCCTTGCCGGACCGTTTCGGTCAGCGTCGCGGCCGTCTTCTCGGCCGTCGTCTTGCGGATTGTCGTCACGGCCACGGCGGCGCCTCCCACGCCAATGCACCGAAGATCAGAACCTTGCGCCCGCTGGCGATGGTCGGGCACACCGGCGCTGCCAATCTGGCACGCGACGGACGGCCTGGCGTTGATCGAGGTCATTATCCGCCGAAACCCGGCCCGGGCTTGCCCGGCGGACCGCGGCCGGATGCCGGCGGTCGCACCGCTTGGCCAGGCGTCGGTTCCGTCGGTCGGGTTCCTAGGGGGCCGTCCCGTGTCTCCGGCGAGGGGGCCGGGGGCATCGGCTACCGGGCTCCGCTGGCCGGGCCTCAAGCCCGTACCGTCGTCCTGAACGCGGATTCCCCCGCGGGAACTCGGCGGCCCAGGCAGGGGATGGATCGGTCCGGGAATGGCGGACCCCGGCCGCCGGAAGCTGGGTGCGGCGGAGCCAGAATTGGCCTTCAATTCCTTGGGGAAGTGGCAGCCCGTAGGGGAGTCGAACCCCTCTTCCCAGGTTGAAAACCTGGTGTCCTAACCGATAGACGAACGGGCCACGTTCGGCGTGGGGCGGGGTTTAGGGGAAGGCTGAATGACTCGCAAGAGGATTTTTGCGTTTTCGTGTCAGGCGCGTGCGGCGTCTTCGAGGCGGAGCTGCACCCGGGTCCGGCCGCCCCAGGAATTCAGCTCCAGCCGGCCGGCAAGATGGAAGCGATCGGCGCCGGGTGTTTCCAGCAGCGGGCCGAGCGGGCCGTCAAAAGCGCCGAAGGCGACCGCTTCCAGCTTCGGGCCGGTGCCGTCGCTGAAGCTCAGCCGCAGATGGTTTTCGCCGATTCTTCGGGCGGTTACCGCCTGGGCGGCAAAAGCGAAGCGCGGGGCAGGGGCCGCGGCACCGAACGGGCCGGCGGCCTCGACTTGCTCGATGAACTCCGGCGTTGCCGCGCCGGGCATCAGCAGGCCATCGAGTCGCAGCTCGCGCGCTTCGCCCGCGCCGGCGCCCTGGCGGGCCAGCAACTCGGCCAGACGCGCCATCGCCGGCTCCAGCGCGGCGCGCGTCACCGTGAGACCGGCGGCCATCTTGTGACCGCCGCCCTTCAGCAGCAGTCCCTCCGCCGCGACCCGATGCACGGCCGCGCCGAGGTCCACCCCGGCAATCGACCGGCCCGAGCCCTTGCCCTCGTCGCCCTCCAGGCCGATCACCACCGCAGGCCGGCCGGTCGTTTCCTTCAGCCGCGCCGCCACGATGCCGACGACGCCGGGATGCCAGCCCTCGCCGGCGGCCCAGACCAGCGGCGCATCGAGCCCGCGCGCCTCGGCCTGGGCCAAAGCCGCCTCACGCACCCGCATCTCGATCTCGCGCCGCTCGGTGTTGAGCGCGTCCAGCCGCTCGGCCAAGGCGCGCGCTCCGGCCGGGTCGGCGGTGGACAGGAGCCGCGCGCCGAGATCGGCGCGGCCGATCCGGCCGCCGGCGTTCACCCGGGGGCCGAGAAGAAAACCCAGGGCGTAGGGCGTCGGCGCTTCGGCCATGCGCGCGACGTCGGCCAGGGCGACCAGGCCGGGCCGCTCGCGCCGCGCCATCACCTTCAGCCCCTGGCGCACCAGCGCCCGGTTCACCCCGATCAGCGGCGCGACATCGGCCACGGTGGCCAGCGCCACCAGATCGAGCATCGCCATCAGATCGGGGCCCTGGACGCCTTCGGCGCGCAGTTGGCGGTTCGCCTCGACCAGCATCAGGAACACCACCGAGGCGGCGCAGAGATGGCCGAGGTCGCCCGATTCGTCCTGCCGGTTCGGGTTCACCACGGCGAGCGCCGGCGGCAGCGTCTCGGCCGCCAGGTGGTGGTCGAGCACCACCACGTCGGCGCCCTGCGCGGCAGCGATCGGCTCATGGCTGAGCGTGCCGCAGTCGACGCAGAGGATCAGCCGATGGTCCCGGGCGAGGTCGCGCATCGCCGGCACATTCGGGCCGTAGCCTTCGTCGATCCGGTCGGGGATATAGAGGGTCGCCTCGCGTCCCACCGCCCGAAGCCAGGTGAGCAGCAGCGCCGCCGAAGAGCCGCCGTCGACGTCGTAATCGGCGAAGACGGCGATCGGCTCGCGGCGCTTCACCGCCGCGACGAAACGGGCTGCCGCCGGGCCCATGTCGCGCAGCGACAGCGGGTCGGGCAGCAGGTCGCGCAACATCGGCGCCAGGAAGCCCGCCGCCGCCTCCGGGGCCACGCCGCGGCGCACCAGGATGCGGCAGAGCGGGCCCGGCAGGCGGGTTGCCTGGGCCATCGCTTCGGCCAGCCGGTCCTCCTCGGCACTGGGGCCGATCCAGCGCCGGCCGGTGGCCGAGCGCTCGACATTCAGGAAGGCGTTCATCGGCCGGCCATCGGCGCGCTCAGGAGGCCTTCACCGGGGTGCGGTAGCTCATCCGCCGCACCGAACCGGTCTTCGACCGCATCAGGATGGTTTCGGTGGTCAGCCAGCCGACCT
>JAKAJW010000343.1 GCA_021813645.1 Pseudomonadota bacterium
AAAGCCGCCGGCGTGGCCGGCACCTCGGCAACCAGTGTCACCTGCAGCACGCCGCCTGCCCCCGAAGACAGCGCGCCCGTCGGCACCCCAAGCGCCAGCCCGAGCAACGCGGCGTGCATCAGGCCCGAAACCGTCAGCGTCACCCAGAACCCGCTCGGTCGTCCCGGCGCACGCGGCGCGGGACGAAACGGCACCACCACCACCGGCGCCCGCCCTTGTTCCGAAGCCAGCGTGATCGGCGGCAATCGTCGCGGAAAGCCCAGCACCTGCCCCGGCAGGAGCGCTATCGCACGCGCGGGCGGCGGGCGCGGGATCAGTCGCACCACCGTCATAGCGCCCTCGGAATTCGGCGGCAGGTTGCAGCGGCAGACGGCATCGAAGCCCCATCAGGCGATCCGGCGAATCGCCTGACACCATACCGGGCAGCCCGGCCTCGGGCCAGTTCAGCCCGCGACCACGATCTCCGTGCCCCAGCCCCGGCAGAGGGCGGTTACCGCCGGCGGGGGCGGCGCATCGGTGTAGAACGCATCGACCTCGGCGAGCGAGGCAATTCGCACCGGCGCCACGCGGGCGAACTTGGATCGATCGGCAACCAGGAAACGCCGCCGGGCCTGGGCCAGGATGGCCTGCGCCACCTTCACCTCGCGCACGTCGAAATCCAAGAGATCGCCGGCCTCGTCCAGCGCAGAGGCCCCGATCACCGCCACATCGACCTTGAACTGGCGCACCACCTCCATGGTCATGTCGCCCACCAGCCCGGCATCGGCAC
The DNA here is from genome assembly GCA_021813645.1 of Pseudomonadota bacterium. Taxonomy (GTDB): domain Bacteria; phylum Pseudomonadota; class Alphaproteobacteria; order Rhodobacterales; family Rhodobacteraceae; genus Solirhodobacter. The sequence goes on from JAKAJW010000343.1 coordinate 770, forward strand.
GCCGCAGCACACCGCCGGCCACGATCACCTCGCAACCAGGGCTCCGCGCCAAGATATTGGCAACATTGAGATTATTTGTTACCACCATCAAGCTCTTGTGGCCCAGAAGGGCGCGCGCCACGGCTTCTGTGGTCGTGCCGATGTTAAGGAACAACGAGGCGCCCTCGGGGATCGCCGCGGCGCAGAGCCGGCCGATCCGTTCCTTCTCCGCGGCATACAGGCTGCGCCGCTCCTCGTAGCCGATATTCACCACGCCGGAGGCCAGCACCGCACCGCCATAGACGCGCGACAACTGTCCGGCGTCGCACAGTTCCGCCAGGTCTCGCCGGACGGTCTGCAATGTCACCCCAAAGCGGTGGGCGAGGTCTTCGACCACCACTTTGCCTTCCTCGCGCGCGATCGCGAGGATTTCTCCCTGCCTGAAATTTTGCGCCATCGCCACCCTCCGACCCCGCTCTAGCAAAAGCCTCAGAGAAAGCCACCCTCAGCTTGCTCGACGCCAGAAACATGTTACAAACGAAAGATAATGTAGCAGAAACGAACATTCCTTTGATCGTTCTGCGGGGGGATTATGGAACCTGTCGATCTCTTCGTCATCGGCGGCGGCGTCAATGGCTGCGGCATCGCCCGCGACGCCGCCGGCCGTGGGCTTTCGGTCACCCTCGCCGAGATGGGCGACCTAGCCTCCGCCACCTCGTCGGCCTCCACCAAACTATTCCACGGCGGGTTGCGCTATCTGGAATACTACGAATTCCGCTTGGTGCGCGAAGCATTGATCGAGCGCGAGACGCTGCTGCGCGCGATGCCACATATCTCCTGGCCGATGCGGTTCGTGCTGCCGCTGCATAAGAAAATGCGGCCAGGCTGGCTGATCCGGCTCGGTCTGTTCATCTATGACCACCTCGGGGGGCGCAAGATCCTGCCCGGCACCAGGACCCTGGACCTGACCCGCGACCCGGCGGGCAAGCCGCTGAAGCCCTTTCTGAAACGCGCATTCGAATACTCGGACTGCTGGGTGGAGGATTCGCGCCTGGTGGTGCTGAACGCACGCGATGCCGAAGCGAAGGGGGCGAAGATCCTGACCCGCGCCAAGGTCGTCGGCGCCCGGCGCGAGGCCGACCTCTGGCATGTCGAGGTCGAGCGGGACGGGCAGACGGAAACGCATCGCGCCCGCGTCTTGGTGAATGCCGGCGGCCCTTGGGTCAGTCGCATCATCACCGGCACGCTCGGCGTTCCCTCGACGGAGGGCGTGCGGCTCGTTCGCGGCAGCCACATCGTGACCAAACGCCTGTTCGATCACGACCGCTGCTATTTCTTTCAGGGCGCTGACGGCCGCATCATCTTCGCGATCCCCTACGAGACCGACTTCACCCTGATCGGCACGACCGACCAAGACCATCAGGGCGAACCCGGCGAGGCCCGCTGCAGCGAGGCCGAGCAGGACTATCTCTGCGCCTTCGCTTCGGAGTATTTCGCCCGCCCGGTGACCCGTGCCGACATCGTCTGGACCTATTCCGGGGTCCGGCCGCTTTATGACGACGGCGCGAAATCGGCCACTGCTGCGACACGCGACTATGTGCTGTCGCTCAACACCGAGGGCGCGCCGCTGCTGTCGGTGTTCGGCGGCAAGATCACGACCCACCGCCGGCTCGCCGAACATGCGATGGCAAAGCTGGCGCCCTTCTTCCCCCGCGCCAGCGGCCCGTGGACTGCGGGCAAGCCCTTGCCCGGCGGCGATTTTCCGGTCCTCGGCTTCGACGACCTGGTGGCCGGGCTGCGGCGCGACTATCCGTTTCTCTCCGCCTTCCACGCCCGTCGCCTGGCGCGCGCCTATGGCACTGAGGCGCGAATGATCCTTGGCGCGGCGAAGACGGCAAGCGACCTCGGGCGCGACTTCGGCGCGACCCTGACGGAAGCGGAACTGCTCTGGCTGATCCACCGCGAATATGCCCGCAGCGCCGAGGACGTGCTCTGGCGTCGCACCAAACTCGGCCTTAGGCTCAGCGCCGACCAGCAGGCGGCCCTCGCCGCCTGGATGACCGAGGAGGTCCCTGCGTGACCCGTATCCTGGCGATCGACCAAGGCACGACCTCGAGCCGCGCCATCCTGTTCGATGTCGGTCTCGCCCCAAGGGGTATCGCCCAGGCAGAGTTTCCGCAGATCTTCCCACGTTCCGGCTGGGTGGAACACGACCCCGCCGCGATCTGGTCCACGACCGAAACCGTGATCCGTCGCGTGATGGCCGAGACCGGCACCGCGGCCAGCGACATTGCCGCAATCGGCATAACCAACCAACGCGAGACGACACTGCTCTGGGATCGCAAGACCGGCCGGCCGTTGCACAACGCCATCGTCTGGCAGGACCGACGCACCTCCGAGACCTGCGCCCGGCTGCGTGGAGAGGGCCATGAAGAGCGGATCCGCGAGACCACCGGCCTGCTGCTGGACCCGTATTTTTCGGCGACCAAGCTCGCCTGGCTGCTCGACCACGTCGAAGGCGCCCGAGCGCGAGCCGAAAAAGGCGAACTCGCGTTCGGCACGGTCGACAGCTACTTGATCTGGCAACTGACCGAGGGCCGGGTTCACGCCACCGACGCTACCAATGCAGCGCGGACGATGCTCTACGACATCCGCGCTGGCCGCTGGTCAGCGGAGATCCTGGCCCTGTTCGACATCCCGGCCGCGGTCCTGCCCGAGGTGCGCGACTGCGCCGCGGATTTCGGCATCACCACACTGTTCGGCGGCGCCATTCCGATCCTCGGTGTGGCCGGCGACCAGCAGGCGGCGACGGTCGGCCAAGCCTGCTTCCGCCCCGGCATGGTGAAATCGACCTATGGCACCGGCTGCTTCGCGCTGGCCAATACCGGCTCCCGCCGGGTACTCAGCAACAATCGCCTGCTCACCACCATCGCCTACCAGCTCGACGGCCAGCCCACCTATGCGCTGGAAGGTTCGATCTTCGTGGCCGGCGCGGTGGTGCAATGGCTGCGCGATGGCCTGCACTTGATCGCCCGCGCGGACGAGACGGGCCCGCTGGCCGACCGGGCTGACCCGCATCAGCAGGTGATCCTGGTGCCCGCCTTCACCGGTCTGGGCGCGCCCTATTGGGATGCCGAGGCGCGCGGCGCGATCTTCGGTCTGACCCGCGCCACCGGCCCGGCGGAAATCGCGCGCGCGGCGCTCGAAAGCGTTGGCTTCCAGACCCGCGACCTGATGGAGGCGATCGCCGCCGACATGGGCGCCGGGCCGGAAGGCAGCGCCGAGACCCTGCGCGTCGACGGCGGCATGACGGCCTCGGATTGGACGATGCAGTTCCTGGCCGACATCCTGGGGGCCCCGGTCGACCGGCCGCAGGTGCGCGAGACGACCGCGCTCGGCGTCGCCTGGCTTGCCGGCATGCAGGCCGGCCTTTGCCCCGATGCCGAAGGCTTCGCCAAGGCCTGGGCGCTCGACCGCCGCTTTACCCCGGCCATGTCCGCAGAGAACCGCGCCACCCGCTATGCCGCCTGGAAGGATGCGGTCCGCCGCACCCTGTCCGCGTAAACTGGTCGCAGGCGCGGAACTGGCCAGGAGCCTCGAGGCACCGTAAGCTTCGGCCGAACCGGAGCCCGCCTATGCGCCTGAACAGACCGCTCGCCGGCCTATTGCTGACGCTGGTGCTCGCGCTAGGAAGCGCGGCGCAGGGCTTTGCCTATCGCTACGAACGGCCGATTCGCGATCCGGCGCTGCTCGCCTATCTCCAGATGGGCGGCTCGCTCGACGATCTCTGCTCCGGCGGCGCCCGCCATCGCGGCATTCCCTGCCCCGGTTGCCTGATCGGACCGGCGATCCTGCCCGCCCCGCTGGTGCTGCCGCACCCGGCCAAAACGACGCTCGCCCTGTCCAGGCCCTTGGGCGCGCCGCACGCGCCCCTGCCCGCGC
>JAKAJW010000041.1 GCA_021813645.1 Pseudomonadota bacterium
CCCTTCTTCCACCGGCTCGGCGCCATGCTGCGCGCCGCCGGGGCCGAGGTGTCGCGGGTCGGCTTCAACGCCGGCGACCGGTTCTTCTGGCCCGACACCGCCAGCTACATCGCCTTCCAGGACCCGCCCGAGGCCTGGCCCGAGGCCTGCCGCCGGCTGATCGCCGACCGCGGCATCACCGATCTGGTGCTCTATGGCGACACCCGGCCGATCCATGCCCAGGCGGTCGAGATCGCCCGCGCCGCCGGCCTGACCGTGCATGTCTTCGAAGAGGGCTACCTGCGCCCGTTCTGGGTCACCTACGAACGCGGCGGCGCCAATGGCCATTCCCGGCTGATGGAGATGTCGGTGGCCGAGATGCAGGCGACGCTCGCCAGCCACGACATGGACCTGCCCGACGCCCCCGCCCGCTGGGGCGACATGCGCGAACATGTGTTCTACGGCGCGCTCTACCATTGGTTCGTGATGACCCGCAACGCCGCCTACCGCGGCTTCCGCCCGCATCGCGACCTCGCGGTGGCGGCCGAGTTCCGGCTGTATCTGAAGCGGCTGCTGGCGATGCCGCTGCACAAGGCCGAGCGGATCGCCGAGACCCAGCGCATCAAGTTCGGCGGCTTTCCCTATCACCTCGTGCTGATGCAGCTCGAACATGACGCGAGCTTCCGCCACCATGGCCCGTTCGGCTCGATGACGGAGTTCCTGACGCTCTGCCTGGAGGGCTTCGCCAAGGGCGCGCCGCCGCATCACCACCTGGTCGTCAAGGCGCATCCGCTGGAAGACGACCGCGCGCCGGTGCGGCCGCTCCTGAAGGACCTCGCCCGCCGCCACGGCATCGCCGCCCGCGTCCATTACGTGCGCGGCGGCAAGCTTGCAGCGCTGCTGAACCACGCCCGCTCGGCGGTGACGGTGAATTCCACCGCCGCCCAGCAGGTGCTCTGGCGCGGCCTGCCGCTGAAGGTCTTCGGCCGCGCGGTCTATGCCAAGCCGGAGTTCGTCTCGCCCCAGCCGCTGGCCGAATTCTTCGCCCGGCCGACCCGGCCCGACAGCCGCGCCTATCGCGACTACCGGCATTTCCTGCTGGAAACCTCGCAGATCCCGGGCGGTTTCTACTCCGCCCGCGGCCGGCGCGAATTGCTGCGCCAGGTCGTCGACATGATGCTGGCGCCGGAAGATCCCTATGACGCGCTTCGCCTCGGCACCGCGGCGCCAAGGCAACAGTTGCGCCTGGTGAACTGACGCGCACGAAAGCGGCTGGTTTTTTCTCCCGCCTTTCTCTAGGGTTGCCCAAAAAACTTGAGGCATGTTCCGCAAAGGAGCCCGAGCAGTGAACAGAACGACCCGCATCGGGGCCAGAAACCTGGCCCTGCTTCTCGTTATCGGCGCGCTGGCCGGCTGCGGCGTGCCGCGCTCCGGCCCGAGCAAGAGCCAAATCTACGACGGCTCGGTGCTCAAGCAGGGCGATGCCTTCGTCGTCCAGGTCAACGACCGGGTGACCCGGGCCACATCGGTGATCCCCTCGCTCGGCTTCACCGCGGCCTTCCGCAACGCCCGCGAGCTTGGCCCCGATACGATCCAGCCCGGCGACAAGCTCACCGTGACGGTGTTCGAGAACGTCGCCAACCCGCTGCTCGGCCTGCCCGGGCAGAAATCCACCGTGCTGCCGGAAGTCGATGTCGGCGGCACCGGATTCATCTACATCCCCTACGCCGGCAAAATCAAAGCCGCCGGCCTCAGCCCCGAGCAGCTGCGCGAGGCGATCACCCGCAAGCTTGCCGCCCAGACCCCCGATCCGCAGGTCCAGGTTTCCCGCGTGCCGGGCGACGGCGCCACGGTGACGGTGGAAGGCTCGGTGAGCGCCCAGGGCGTCTACCCGATCCAGCAATCCACCCGCACGCTTTCCGAGATGATCGCCAAGGCCGGCGGCGTCTCGATCGCGGTCGACAGCGCCGAGGTGATCGTCACCCGCGGCCAGCGTTCGGAAAAGGTCTGGCTGTCGGATCTCTACACCAATCCGGCGATGGACGTCGCGCTGCGCAACCACGACCGGATCTATGTCCAGCGCGACCTGCGCAGCTTCACCGTGCTCGGCGCCACCGGCACCCAGAGCCGGGTGCCCTTCACCACCCAGAACGTCTCGGCGATCGAGGCGCTGGCCCAGGTCGGCGGCCTGAACACCAGCCTCGCCGACCCGACCGGCGTCTTCGTCTTCCGCAACGAGCCGGCCGAAATCGCCAACCAGGTGCTGGGCCGCACCGACCTCAAGGGCGATCAGCGGATGATCTACGTGCTGAACCTGACCGCCCCCGATGGCATGTTCGAGGCGCGCGACTTCCTGATCCGCGACGGCGATACCGTCTTCGTCACCGAAGCGCCGTTCGTCCAGTGGCAGAAGGCGCTCTCGGTCTTCTCCGGCACGATCGGCAGCGCCAACTCGCTGTCGACCGCCGCGACCGGCAACTCGCTCGGCACGACGCTGAAAGGCGGCTGAGGCCGCATGGCCCAGGCAGATGCACCCGAAGCCGCCGGGGGGACCCCTCCCCGGCGGCTTTTCTGTTACGCCCGCCGGCTGCTCACCGGCCGGCAGGCCCGCATCCTGACCCTGGCCGGGCTGAAGCCCCGCTTCGCCATCCCCGAGCCGGGCGATCTGGTCGGCGTCTGGGGCCGCTCGCCCTATGCCTGGCGCGGCGAGCGGATGGCCGAGCGCACCGGCGCCCAGCTGGTCCGGATCGAGGATGCCTTCCTGCGCAGCATCCGGCCCGGCCGCAGCGGCGAGCCGCCGCTCGGCCTGATGATCGACCGCAGCGGCGGCGTGCATTTCGACGCCGCCACCCCCTCGGCGCTAGAAACCCTGCTGGCCCGCGCCCCGCTCGACGACAGCGCCCTGCTGGCCCGCGCCCGCGACGGCATCGGCCGGCTGATTGCCGCCGATCTGTCGAAATACAACGGCCACGACCCGGCACTGCGACCGCCCGAGCCGGGCTATGTGCTGGTGGTCGACCAGACCCAGGGCGACGCCTCGATCCGCCACGGCGGCGCCAGCGCGACCAGCTTCCGCGAGATGCTGGTCTTCGCCCAGGAGGAAAACCCCGGCGCCCGCATCGTGATCCGCAGCCACCCGGAAACCGCCGCCGGCCTGCGCCCCGGCCATTTCGGCCCCGAGCAGGCGCAGGGCCGCATCACGCTCTTATCCGATCCGGTCTCGCCCTGGCGGCTGCTGGAAGGCGCCACCGCGGTCTATACCGTTTCCTCGCAACTCGGCTTCGAGGCGATCCTGGCCGGCCACCGGCCGCGGGTCTTCGGCCAGCCGTTCTACGCCGGCTGGGGCCTGACCGCGGATGAGAACCCGGTGCCCCGGCGCCAGCGCCGGCTGACCCGGGCGCAGCTCTTCGCCGCCGCGATGATCCTGGCGCCGACCTGGTACGATCCCTGCCGTGACCGGCTCTGCAGCTTCGAGGAGGCGGTCGACCAGCTCGAAGCCCAGGCCCGCGCCTTCCGCGAGGATCGCGCCGGCCATGTCGCCTATGGCATGCGGCTGTGGAAACGCGCGCCGCTGCAGGGCTTCTTCGGCGCTGAACAGCGCCTGCGCTTCGCCGAAACCCCGGCCCGCGCGCTGCGCCGCGCCCGCCGCAGCGGCCGGCCGCTGCTGGTCTGGGCCGGCCGCGACAGCCCCGAGCTCGCCGCCGAGATCCCTGTGCGCCGGGTCGAGGACGGCTTCCTGCGCTCGCGCGGGCTCGGCGCCGATCTGGTGCCGCCGCTGTCGCTCGTCACCGACGACCTCGGCATCTACTACGACCCTGGCCGCGAAAGCCGGCTCGAACGGCTGATCGCCGCCGGCCCGCCGCCCGGCGGCGCGGCGCGGGCGGAACGGCTGGTGGCCCGGCTGATCCGCGACGGCCTCAGCAAATACAACCTGCCCGCCGCCGCCCTGCCCGCGCTGCCCGCCGGCCACCGCATCCTGGTGCCCGGCCAGGTGGAAGACGACGCCTCGATCCTGACCGGCTGCGACCAGATCGCCTCCAACCTCGGCCTGCTGCGCCGGGTGCGGGCCGAGAACCCCGAGGCGGTGCTGATCTACAAGCCGCATCCCGACGTCGAGGCCGGGCTGCGCCAAGGCGCGGTGCCCGAGGCCGAGCTGCGCCGGCTCGCCGATGCGGTGGTCCGCCGCGCCGACCCGGCCCGGCTGCTGGCCGAGGTGCAGGAGGTCTGGACGATGACCTCCGCACTCGGCTTCGAGGCGCTGCTGCGCGGCCTGCCGGTCACTTGCCTCGGCGCGCCGTTCTACGCCGGCTGGGGGCTGACCCGCGACCTCGGCCGCATCCCGGCCCGCCGCCGCGCCCGGCCCGATCTGGCCGCCCTCGCCCATGCCGCGCTGATCGCCTATCCGCGCTACCGCGACCCGCGCTCCGGCCTGCCATGCCCGGCCGAGGTGGTGGCCGAACGGCTCGCCACCGGCGATCTGCCCCGACGCGGCCCGGCCAACCGTGGCCTGGCCAAGCTGCAGGGCCTCTTCGCCGGCGCCGCCTGGCTCTGGCGCTAGCTCCGCGCCCCGCCCCCCGGCGCAGTCCCCGACCGAAGCCGCAAGGGCTCAGCCCCGCTCCCAGCGCTGCAACACGTCGCCGCCGATCGGGCGGGCCTCGACCAGGCGGAAGCGCGGCGCCGCCGCCAGCGCGGCCAGCGCCAGCGGGCCGAC
>JAKAJW010000009.1 GCA_021813645.1 Pseudomonadota bacterium
TGCGCCAGTCTGTGGGCTGGTTCGAGAACGATTTCGCCGGACGGATCGCCAACCGGCTGACCCAGACCCCGCCCGCCGCCGGCGAGGCGGTGTTTCATTGCTTCGACGCGGTGACCTTCGCGATCACCATGGTCCTCGGCTCCGCTGCGGTCCTGTCCAGCGCGGATCCGCGGTTGGTGCTGCCGCTCGGCGTCTGGCTGGCGCTCTACCTTGGACTTGTGCGCTGGACGCTGCGGCGCGCCGGGCCGGCCTCCAAGGCGGCCTCCGATGCACGCTCGGCCGTGCTGGGGCGAATGGTCGATGCCTATAGCAACATCCATTCGGTGAAGCTCTTCGCCCATCACGACCGCGAACTCTCCTATGCCCGCGAGGCGATCGAGGTCGCGCGGGAGAAGTTCCAGGTCGAGATGCGGGTTATCTCGCGCATGGACGTGATGCTGACCGTTTTGAACGGCGGGCTGATCGTCTCGGTCACCGCCTGGGCGTTGTCGCTCTGGTTCGGGGGCGAGGCGAGCGTCGGTATGGTGGCGGCCTCGACGGCGGTGGCGCTGCGTCTGAACAACATGACCTACTGGATCATGTGGGCGACGACCTCGCTGGTGCAGGCGCTCGGCGTGGTGGCCGAGGGGATGGAGACGATCACCGCCCCGGTGACGCTGGTCGATAAGCCCGGCGCGTCACCGCTGCAGTTGACCCAGGGTCGGATCGAGATGCGCAACCTGAGCCACCATTACGGCCGCGGTTCGGGCGGGCTCGACAACGTGTCGCTGACCGTGGCGCCGGGCGAGAAGATCGGCCTCGTCGGCCGGTCCGGGGCGGGAAAATCGACCCTGGTGAAGCTTCTGTTACGCTTCTACGACTGCGAGGGCGGCCAGATCCTGATCGACGGCCAGGACATCGCCGAGGTGACGCAGGAAAGCCTGCGGCGGCAGATCGGCATGGTGCAGCAGGAAAGCACGCTGCTGCATCGCTCCGTGCGCGAAAACATCCTTTACGGCAAACCGGAGGCTAGCCAGGCGGAACTTGACCGCGCGGCGGACCGGGCGGCGGCGACTGCCTTCATCGCCACCCTGAGGGATGCCGAGGGCCGGGTAGGCTACGACGCCCGGGTCGGCGAGCGCGGCGTGAAGCTGTCCGGCGGCCAGCGGCAGCGCATCGCGCTGGCTCGGGCGATCCTGAAGGACGCGCCGATCCTAGTGCTGGACGAAGCGACTTCGGCCCTCGACAGCGAGGTGGAGGCGGCGATCCAGGACACGCTCTACGGTCTGATGGAGGGCAAGACGGTGATCGCCATCGCGCACCGGCTTTCCACCATCGCGCAGATGGACCGGATCGTTGTACTGGACGACGGCCGGATCGCCGAAGAAGGCAGCCATGCCGAGTTGCTGGCGAAGGGCGGCCTTTATGCCCGTCTGTGGCAGCGGCAATCGGGCGGGTTCATCGGGACCGAAGACCAAGCGGAGGCGGCGGAATGAGCCTCGCCACCTGGATCGATGCGTTCCGGCCGGCGGAAGGGCCGCCGCCGCAGCGGCTTGGGGCTTTCTTCGCCTGGTGCTTCTCCGGCGCCTGGCCGGCGCTGAGTTGGGCGGCGGTGATCTCAGCGGCGGCCGGGGTGCTTGACGTGCTGGCGGCGATGCTGCTCGGGACCGTCATCGACACCGCGCTGAAGGCCGGGCCGGCGCATGTCTTCAGCGAGCATTGGCCGATGCTGGCCCTGTTCGCGGTGTTCTATCTGGTGGCTCGGCCGGCGGTCTTCGGCCTGTCCACAGCAACCACCGCACTGACGCTTGGTCCCAACCTGATGCCGCTTGTCCTCTCGCGGCTTCATCGTTGGACTATGGGCCAGGCGGTGACCTTCTTCGACAACGATTTCGCCGGCAGGATCGCGCAGAAGCAGATGCAGACCGCCCGCGCGGCCACCGATGTCGCAACCGAGGCGATCAACGTCGTGACCTTCGCGCTGTCGTCTCTGGTCGGGTCCGGCCTGTTCCTGCTGGCGATCGACGGCAGGATCGCACTGGCGCTGGCGGTCTGGCTGGTCGCCTATCTATGGCTGATCCGTTGGTTCATTCCCCGCATCCGCGGCAAGTCCGCCGCCCGGGCCTCGGCCCGCGCCATGGTCACCGGCCAGGTTGTCGACACGATCACCAACATCAAGACGGTGAAGCTTTTCGCCTCTGCCGCGCATGAGGACCGCAACGCATTGAGCGCGATGGCCGGCTTCCGCGAGCGGGCGCTCGATTTCGGGCTGGTGTCGACCTGGTTTCGGGTGCTGCTGATGACGCTCGCCGGCGTACTGCCGGTGGTGCTGGTCGGCGGCACGATCTGGCTCTGGAGCACGGGCGACGCGACGCCCGGAGACATCGCCGCCGCCGGGGCGATCGCCATTCGCATCGCGCAGATGACAGGCTGGGTCTCGATGTCGCTGATGAACGCCTATGGCTCGATCGGCGAGGTCGAGGATGGGATGAACACGCTGACGCCGCCGCACACGCTGACCGACCGGCCCGGCGCCCAGGTGTTGGGTCGGGTGCGGGGCGAGGTGCGCTTCGAGGCGCTGAGCTTCGCCTATGGCCGCCGCTCCGGCGGGATCGACGGGGTGACGCTCACCATCAAGCCGGGCGAAAAACTGGGCATCGTCGGCGCTTCCGGGGCGGGAAAATCGACTCTGGTGGCGCTACTTCTGCGGCTCTACGATGCCGAAAAGGGGCGCATCCTGATTGACGGGGTGGATGTGCGCGGCGTCACGCAGGAAAGCCTGCGGCGGCAGATCGCCATGGTCACCCAGGAAACCGCGATGTTCAACCGCTCGGCGCGCGACAACATCCTTTACGGCCGACCGGACGCGAGCGACGCCGAGCTGGTCGATGCCGCCCAGCGGGCGGAGGCCCATGTCTTCATCGAGGGGCTAGTCGACCATGCCGGACGGCAAGGCTACGAGGCCTATCTCGGCGAGCGCGGGGTGAAGCTGTCCGGCGGTCAACGGCAGCGCATCGCGCTCGCGCGGGCCTTCCTGAAGGATGCGCCGATCCTGGTGCTGGACGAGGCCACCTCGGCCCTGGACAGCGAGGTTGAGGCGCAGATTCAAGATGCCCTGCGCCGGGTGATGGAGGGCAAGACGGTGCTGGCGATCGCCCACCGGCTGTCGACCATCGCCGAGATGGACCGGATCGTGGTTCTGGACGCCGGCCGGATCGTCGAAGAGGGCCGGCACGAAGAGTTGCTGGCCCGGCATGGGCTTTACTGGCGCTATTGGACGCGGCAGTCCGGCGGCTTCCTGGGCACCGAAGAGGCGGCGGAGTGAAACTGACCATCGAGCGACTCGGCCATTTGGGCGATGGCATCGCGCCGGGGCCGGTGTTCGTGCCGCGCGCCCTGCCCGGCGAAGTGGTGGAGGGCGAGGTCGCCGGCGATCGCATGGCGGCGCCGCGCATCGTCACCCCGATCGCGGACCGGGTGGCGGCGCCCTGCCGGCACTATGCGGCCTGCGGCGGCTGCGCGGTCCAGCACGCCGCCGACGCCTTCGTGGCTGCCTGGAAACAAGACGTGGTGCGCCAAGCACTGGCCGCGCAGGGGCTTGCGGGCGCGTTTCGATCGGTTACCACCTCACCGGCCCGGTCGCGGCGGCGCGCGGCTCTGTCGGGCCGGCGCACCAAGAAGGGCGTGCTGGTGGGTTTTCACGGGCGCGCCTCGGACAGCATCGTGGCGGTGCCGGACTGCCTGCTGCTGCATCCCGATCTGGCCGCCACGCTGCCGGGGCTGGAGGCGATCGTGGCGGCCGGCGCGTCGCGCAAGGGAGAACTGACCCTGCTGGTGACGCGCTCCCTCGCCGGGCCGGATGTCGCTGTCGGCGGCGGCAAGCCGCTCGACGCTGCGCTGCGGGCCGAACTTGCCGCCCTGGCCGAGGTGCAGGGTCTTGCCCGGCTCACCTGGGAGGGCGAGACAGTGGCATTGCGCGCGGCGCCGGAGCAGGCCTTCGGGCCGGCCCGGGTGGTGCCGCCGCCCGGTGCCTTCCTGCAGGCGACGGCGGAGGGTGAGGCGGCGCTGCTGGCCGCGGTGGCCGAAGCGGTCGGCCCGGCCCGGCGGATCGTCGATCTCTTCGCCGGCTGCGGCACCTTCGCCCTGCCGCTCGCCATCCAGGCCGAGGTGCATGCGGTGGAGGGCGACGCGGCGATGCTCGCCGCGCTCGACCGCGGCTGGCGCGGCGCCACGGGGCTGAAGCGGGTGACGACGGCGGCGCGCGACCTGTTCCGCCGGCCGCTTCTCGCCGAGGAGTTCAAAGGCTTCGAGGCGGTGGTGATCGACCCACCGCGAGCCGGGGCGGAGGCGCAGGTGGCGCAGCTGGCCCGCTCGGGGGTGCCGCGGATCGCCATGGTCTCCTGCAATCCGGTGGCTTTCGCGCGCGATGCGCGGGTGCTGGCGGCGGCGGGCTACCGGCTCGACTGGGTGCAGGTGATCGATCAATTCCGCTGGTCTTCGCACGTCGAGATCGCCGCCGCGCTTTCGCTTTGAGCTAGGCAAATCAGGCCTGTCTCGGCTAGACTCGGGTCAAACCCGTAAGGGGGCCCGCAGAGGGACAGAGGCAGGCAAAATGACAGTCGCGCGGATCGGCATGGCCGTCGCGCTGGTGGCAGGACTAGGAGCCTGCGCCAGCAAGTTCGAAACCTATAAGGGGCCGGATG
>JAKAJW010000388.1 GCA_021813645.1 Pseudomonadota bacterium
CCCGCCTGCCGCGCCGCGCTCGGCCCGGCCCAACCCACCCCCGCCGCCAGCCCGGCGGCGGCGAGCGGCTGCCCCGGCCTCGCCCTGCCCGAAGGCCCCGACAGCGGCGCCGACGGCCCCTACCCGATGACCCGGCGCAGCCTGCCCGATCCCGCCGGCGGCCGCGACCCGGTGCAGATCTTCGCCCCCGAAGGCGCGCCCGGCCCGCGGCCGGTGATCTTCTTCGCCCATGGCTACGGCCCGAACCACTGGCAAGGCTACGAGCCGCTCTTACGCCATCTCGTCAGCCGCGGCGCCTTCGTCGTCTTCGCCCCCTTCGCGATGTTCGGCCAGACCAACGACCAGCGCTACGACAGTCTCTGGCAGGGGTTCCGCGCCGCCGCCCAGGCCGAGCCGCGAATGGATCTCTCCCGCGTCGCCTTCCTCGGCCATTCCTTCGGCGGCGGGGCGGCGCCCTGGCTCGCCTATCAGGGTCTGGTCAAGCAGGGCTGGGGCAAGAACGGCGCCCTGCTGATGCTGCTCGCCCCCTGGTATGCCCATCGCGTCACCGATGCCGAGCTCGCCGCGCTGCCCGCCAATCTGGTCATCGCCGCCGAGGTCTATGACGACGACCGGGTGAACGATCATCGCATCGCGATCGAGCTCTACCGCCACCTGCCGGCCGGCGCCGGCAAGTATTTCTTCCTCGCCCATTCCGGCCGCTCGCCCGGTTGCCGGCTCGACGCCGATCACGCCACCCCCGGCCGCAATCCCTCGCTGCCGCTCAAGCGCCTGGTGCTGTTCCGGCCGCTCGACGCGCTCCTCGCGCTCGCCTTCGACGGCAGCGCCGCCGCGCGCGCCGATCTGGCCCGGATGGGCAGCCTTCGGCTTGCCGCATACACGCCGCTGACGCTCGAGGCCACGCCCACGCCGCAGGCCCCCCAAAGCCAGTTCCGTTACCGCTGGAACAGCCCGAAGAATCCGCGCCGGGCCGAAGCCTCTTGGTAACCCACGGCAATATCACGAAAATCCGGCAATCCCTCACCGCCATTTGTGTCAGCGTGATTTGAAGCCGCGCCCGCCTCGCCCCTAGAAGCAAGCCGGACGCGAGCGGCCCAGGCTGGGAACAGGCAGGCTCATGACGGCAAGGCTTCTGCAACGCGGGCACGGGCCTGGGGCCCCGGCCCGACCGCATCCGCAGCGCCGCCCCGGCGCCGGGGCTGCCGCCGGCGCGCGTCCGCGCAGCGCAAATCTCGACGCGAACGGAGCACATCCATGATCAACGTGGAGCGTCTCACCCGCGTCTACGGCAGCCTGACCGCCGTGGACGGGGTGAGTTTCTCGATCTCCAAGGGGGAGGTCGTCGGTCTCTTGGGCCATAACGGCGCCGGCAAGAGCACCATCATGAAGATGCTGACCGGCTATCTGGAACCGACCGCCGGCACGATCGCCGTCGACGGGCTCCGCATGGGCCCCGACACAAGCGCGATCCAGGCCCGGATCGGCTACCTGCCGGAAAACTGCCCGGTCTGGCCCGAGATGACGGTGATCGACTTCCTCGGCTATCACGCCGCGCTGTCGGGCGTGCCGGCGGCCCGGCGCGAGGCGGCGATCGCTCGGGCGATCCGGCGCACCGCGCTGCGCGAGAAGGCCACGGCGCGGATCGAGACGCTGTCGCGCGGCTTCCGGCAGCGGGTCGGCGTGGCTCAGGCGATCCTGCATGATCCCGACATCGTCATCCTCGACGAGCCGACCAACGGCCTCGACCCCACCCAGGTGCGCGAGATGCGCGGGCTGATCCGCGAACTGGCCAAGACCGCCACCGTGATCCTGTCCACCCATGTCCTGCAGGAGGTCCGCGCGGTTTGCGAACGCGCGCTCATTATCCGCGCCGGCCGCCTCGTCGTCGACCGCAAGATCGCCGAGCTGGAGGTCGCCCAGGGCCTGACGCTGACCACCGACCGCGCGTTGGCCGAACGGCTCGCCGGCCTGCCCGGCGTCGCCGGCGTGACGCTGGCGGCGCGCGAGGGCAGCCGCATCACCTACCGGCTGGACGCTGCGCCCGAGGCCGCGCCCGAGATCGCCCGCGCCGTGGTCGCCGCCGGCGCCGCGCTCTACGCGCTGGAGCCGCACAAGCGCGACCTGGAAACCGTTTTCGCCGAAGTGAACGAGGAGTTGGCCCATGCTGCGTGACACGCTCGCGGTCGCCCGGAAGGAATTCCGCGGCTTCTTCGCCTCGCCGGCGGCCTATCTCTTCATCGGCGGCTTCCTGGCGGCGACGCTGTTCATCGTGTTCTGGGTGCAGGCCTTCTTCGCCCGCAACATCGCCAATGTCGCGCCGATGTTCCAATGGATGCCGGTGCTGATGGTCTTCCTCGCCGGCGCGCTCACCATGCGGGTCTGGGCCGAGGAACGCCGCGCCGGCACGCTGGAGACCCTGCTGACCACCCCGGTCCGGCCGGCCAGCCTGGTGCTCGGCAAGTTCCTCGCCGTCGAGGCGCTGGTGGCGCTGGCGCTGCTGCTCACCCTGCCGCTGCCGCTGACCGTCGCCCATCTCGGCCGGCTCGACTGGGGCCCGGTGATCGGCGGCTATGTCGCCACGCTCTGCCTCGCCGCGGCCTATGTCGCGATCGGGCTGTTCGTCTCGGCGCAAAGCGACAACCCGGTGATCTCGCTGATCGTCTCCGTGCTGATCTGCGCCGTGCTCTATTTCCTCGGCTCTACGCTGCTGACCGGCCTGGTCTCGCGCAACCTGGCCGGGTTGCTCGACCAGATCGGCTCCGGCTCGCGCTTCGCCTCGATCACGCGCGGCGTGCTCGACCTGCGCGACGTCTATTACTATCTGTCGCTGGTCGGCAGCTTCCTCGCGCTCAACGTGCTGCAGCTCCATCGGTTGCGCTGGGCCGGCAACCCCGGCGGCAAGGCGACCCACCGCCGCGCCACCGCGGCGGCTTGGCTGGCGGTCGCCAACCTGCTGATCGCCAATGTCTGGCTCGCCCCGGTGACCACGGCGCGCGTCGATCTCACCGCCGACCACCGCTACACCCTGTCGAACGCCACCCGGACCGAGCTCGCCGATCTGCAGGAGCCGCTGGTGATCCGCGGCTATTTCAGCTCCAAGACCCATCCCTTGCTGGCGCCGCTGGTGCCCGAGCTACGCAACCTTCTGCGCGAATATGCGGTGGCCGGCGGCAACCGGGTCCGGGTCGAGTTCCTGAACCCGACGACCGATCCGCAGGCGGCGAAATCGGCGGCCGAGGTCGGCATCCGCCCGACCCCGTTCCAGACCGCGAACCGCTATTCCTCCTCGATTGTGAACTCGTATTTCAATATCGCGGTCAGCTATGGCGGGCAGACCCAGACGCTGGGTTTCCGCCAGCTCATCGCGATCAAGGACACCGGGCCGCTGCGGATGCAGGTCGGCCTGGCCAATCCGGAATATGCGATCACCTCGGCGATCATGAAGGTGGTGCAGGCCTATCGCGCCGGCGGCAATCCCTTCGCCTCGGTGCCCGGCGGGGTGACGCTGAACGCCTATCTCTCGCCGGCCGGGACGCTGCCGCAGCCGCTCGAGCCGGTGCGCGCGGCGCTGATTCAAGCCATGGACGAGGTGAGGGCCGCCGCCGGCGGCAAGTTCCGCTATGCCGTCCAGGATCCGGCGGCCGATGGCGGCGCGCTGGCCAAGACGCTCGGCCAGAAATACGGCCTGCGGCCGCAAGTCGCCGGGCTGCTGAACCCGGCGCCGTTCTGGTTCTCGCTAATGCTCGACGGCGGCGGCCATGTGGTGCCGGTCGTGCTGCCGGCCGCTGGCAAGCTCGACGCCGCCGCCTTCAAGACGGCGATCGAAGCTGCGGCCAAGCATCTGGCACCCGGCTTCCTGCACACCATTGCGCTTGCCACGCCGGCGCCCAATCCGGCCATGTTCGGCATGCAGGCGCAGGGCGGGCCGCAATACAGCCGGCTGCAGCAGGCGCTCGGCCAGAACGCCCGCGTCATCACCGCCGATCTCAGCTCGGGCCATGTCCCGGCCGATACCGACGTGCTGATGGTGCTGGATCCGGTCAACCTCGACGAAAAGGCGCGCTTCGCGATCGATCAGTTCCTGATGCGCGGCGGCACCGTCGTGCTGGCCACCTCGCCCTATGGGGTGAACCTCGGCGGCACGCTGAACCTGACGCCGCAACAGTCCGGACTGAAGGATTGGCTCGCCGGCTACGGCGTCAAGATCGGCGACAGCATCGTGCTCGATCCGCAGAACGCCGCCCTGCCGGTGCCGGTGGAACGCAACATCGGCGGCATCACCCTGCGCGAGGTGCAGCAGATGCCCTATCCGCAGTTCCCCGACATCCGCGCCGCCGGCCTGTCGCAGGACAGCCCGGTCACCGCGACGCTGGACCAGCTGACGATGAACTGGGCCTCGCCGATCGCGCTTGCCGCCAAGCTGCCCGACGGGCTGCAGGCGGTGCGGCTGATCCACAGCTCGCCGCAAAGCTGGACCTCGAACGCGCTGACCGCGACGCCGAACTACACGCTCTACCCCGGCACCGGCTTCCCGCTGTCCGGCAAGCGCGGCGCCGCGACCCTGGCGGTGGCGCTCAGCGGCAGCTTCCGCTCCGCCTTCGCCGGCAAGCCCTCGCCGCTGCTGGCCACGCCCGCCGCGCCGGCGCCGGCCGACGCCGCGGCCAAGGCCGCCGCG
>JAKAJW010000139.1 GCA_021813645.1 Pseudomonadota bacterium
TGAGCCGGGGCCGGCCGATCCGCCGCTTGTGCGCGGCAGCGGGCTTTGCCATGCTGCGCGCCGGGGGAGACATCCGATGGACATGGGATTGCAGGGCAAGGTCGTCGTCGTCACCGGCGGCGGTTCTGGCATCGGCGCGGCGATCTGCGAGGCGCTGGCCGAGGAAGGCGCAATCCCGGCGATCGTCGCGCGTTCCGCCCCCGATCCCGCCTGGCTGGCGCGGCTGCCCGGGGCGCGCTTCGTCGCGGCCGAACTGTCGCGCGATGCCGACTGCGCGGCGGCGGTGGCCGCGCTGCAGGCCGGCTTCGGCCGGATCGACGGGCTGGTGAACAATGCCGGCGCCAACGACTCGGTTGGTCTCGAGGCCGGGCCGGCGGCGTTCCGGGCCTCGCTCGACCAGAACCTGGTCCATTACTACACGATGCTGCACCACTGCCTGCCGGCGCTGAAGGCGGCGCGCGGCGCAGTGGTCAACGTCAGCTCGAAGACCGCGCTGACCGGCCAGGGCAACACCTCGGCCTATGTCGCGGCCAAAGCCGCCCAGCTCGGCCTGACCCGCGAATGGGCGGCGGCGCTGCTGGCCGATGGCGTGCGGGTCAACGCGGTGGTGCCGGCCGAGGTGATGACGCCGCTCTACGAACGCTGGCTGCAGACCTTCGCCGACCCCGAGGCGGCGCTGGCCCGGATCACCAGCCGCATCCCGCTCGGCCAGCGAATGACCACCCCGCGCGAGATCGCCGATACCGTGGTGTTTCTGCTCTCGGCCCGCGCCAGCCATACGACCGGGCAATGGCTGTTCCCCGACGGCGGCTATGTCCACCTCGACCGCGCCCTGACCTGAGCACCGGGGAGGCACGCGCTGTTGACGGGCCTCAGGGGACGAGGCCGAGCCGCTCGCGCAGATGGGCGAGCGCGATCTCGACCCCGCGCGCGCCGAGTTCTGGCGTGGCACGTCCGGCGGTTTCGGTGAACCAGTGCCCGCCTTCCGCCGCGCGGTCGAGCGCCACCGTTTCGGGCGCCAGCGCCTGCATCAGCGCGGTCTCGCCCGCGCCGGCGTGGTCGAAGGGGAACTCGGCGCCGGCCGGAAACAGCGGGTGGATGCGGATCCAGGCGAAGGGATCGGCGCCCTGGGCCTGCTGGCCGTAATAGTCCCGCATCTCGCCCGCCCCCCACCAGCCGACGCCGCGCGTCTCCTCCAGATGACGGAAGATCGCGTTGCGGGCGGCCAGCCGGAAGGCGAGATCGGTCGGCATGCCCTGGACAAAATTCTCGGTCTGGTGATGGACGATCCCATGCACGTTGCGGAAGCCGCCGCGCAGCAGCGCCAGGAAAAGCGATTCCGCCAGGCCGAGGATGGCGTTCGCCTCGACATGCAGCGTGCCGGTTCCGTCCGGCCCGGCGACGGCATGGCTGGCCGCGCCATAGGCGAAGGGCGGCAGCACCACGATCGCGTCGCCCAGGCGTTCGAGCACGCCGGTAACCGCGATCAGATCGACCCCGGCCGGCAGGTGGCGGCCGTGATATTCCATCACCCCGATCGGCAAGACGAAGGGCAGACCGGCCTGGATCGCCGCCTGCAACTGATCCGGGCGCATCCGTTCGAACTGCATCCCTCCCTCCCGCTCCGCCAAGCTCGGCCGCCATGCTAGAGCCTGGCCGGCCCGACGCCAAGCAGCCAGGCTTGGCGCCGACCGCCCCCGGCCCTAACGCTGACCGGCCAGGGCGGCGAGGCCGCGGGTGACGCTGCCGTCGGCCGGCAGCAGCGGGATCAGGCAGGCCTGCAGCGCATGGTAGAGGTCGGGCTTGCCGGTGAAGACGCGCGCGACCGGAACGAGGTCGTCGTCCAGTTCCGGAAACCAGCCGCCGTTCGCCGGGTCGATCAGGTGATTGGCCGCGAAGCCCCAGATCCGGCGATACCAGGTCTCGAACCGGTCGTCGCCGCCCGACCGGCGCAGCACGGCGGCGGCGGCGATGCCCTCGGCGCAGGGCCACCAGTAGCGGTCGCTGCGCGCCGGGCGATCGTTCCACTCGAGGGTGTAGAAGAAGCCGCCGCGGGCGCCGTCCCAGCCGATCTCGCAGGTGTGCAGGAAGAGCGCCCGCGCCGCCTCGATCATCCAGCCGTTGCGGCGTTGGCCGAGCTCCCAGAGCTGGGTCAGGAGCCGGCTCCATTCCAGCGCATGGCCCGGCGTTGTGCCCGCCGGGCGGAACATCGGATCGCCCTCATAATCGCGGTCCACGCTCCAGTCGGCACGGAAATGCTCGGCCACCCGCCAGCCTTCGGCGCGGGCATGGCGGTCGATGATCAACTGGGCGATCCGCTCGGCCATGGTCAGGTAGAGGCCGTCGCCGGTCGCCTCGAAGGCCGCCATCAGCGCCTCGGTCAGGTGCATGTTGGAGTTCTGCCCACGGTAGTCGCCGAGCGGCTGCCAGTCTGGGCCGTATTCCTCGCTGCTGGCACCGGCCGCCTCGTCCCAGAACCGGTGCAGCAGCACCTCGGTCGCTGCGGCGATCAGCCCTTCGGCCGCGGGGTGGCCCACCACCTTGGCGGAAGCGCCGGCGAGCAGCACGAAGGCATGGCCATAGGCCTGTTTGCTGGCATCCACCGGCCCGGCGTCATCCACCGACCAGAACCAGCCGCCCTGGGCGCGGTCGGCATGGTGGCTGCGCAGGAAGGCCATGCCGTGATCGATCATCCGCTCCGCCCCCGGCAGGCCGAGCAGATGAGCGATGGCGAAGCAATGCACCATCCGCGTCGTCTCGTGCAGATAACGCACCGCACCGCCCGCCCCGGCCGGCGGCAAGGGCCGGCCTTCCGCGTCGAGCGCGAAGAAACCGCCGGCCGGGTTCAGCGCCGCCGGCTGGAACAGAGCGATCAGCCGTCGGGCCTGGTCCATCAGCCAGTCGCGATGCGCCGGCCGGGTCGTGAAATCGCCGCCGCCCTGACCCACCCAGGCCTGGGTCGTTGTCGCTTCGCCTGTCATGCCTATCCCCCTTCGGCTGCGCCGCCCCCGATCTATGCCTGCCCACGCGGCCGCTGTCAGCCCATTTCCCGGGCCGTTGTCGCCGCCGCGCCACAGGCCGCCCGGCTGCGACGTTAATGGCGATCACGGGCGCTTGAACCGGCTCGGGCGGGCGCGTAGCATTGCGGCATAGATCGAGGGAGGGTGCGATGCGGTTGCCAGTTCCCCTTGTTTCGTTCGTGTTGTTCTGTCTCGGCGCGCCGGCTGCCTTCGCGGACAGCAAGAGCGTCGATCTCTTCCACGCCAAGGACTGGGATGTTCGGCTGGTCACCTGGGACGACGGCAGCTCGTCCTGCGTCGCCGAGGTGAGCTACGATAATGGCGATGCCTTTTCGATCTGGCGCGACCGCAGCCACCCGATCCGGCTGCAGTTCTATTCGGACGGCTGGAGCTTCGGCAGCGACGACAGCTACGCCGATGTCGCGCTCGAGGTCGACAGCCACAATTCCTGGAAGGTCACCAAGGCCGATTTCTACAAGAACTCGGTGCTGATCGACCTGCCGACGGGCCCGTCGGCCGACCAGTTCCTGGCCGAGATCGAGAGCGGCGACACGCTCTATCTCTATGACGACAAGGGCAAGGAGCAGAGCTCCTACAGCCTGGCCGGCTCGCAGGCCTCGATCAGCGCGTTGAACGGCTGCCTGGGCCAGCTACACTGACCCCCGCCGATACCGCCCCCGGCCACAGGCGCCAACCTTGGAGCCACGGATGCGTCTGGCCCAGCGGTCCGGCAACGGTGTCGTGCAAGGCGCCAGGGACGCCACCAACCACCTGGATGCAGACGGCTTTCTGACCGCCATCGCCCATCCCTTCCGCGACTTCGCGACGATCCCGTCGGGATCTCCCTAAGCCGTTACAGGCGCGACCCGGCGGGCACGCTTGTGCCCTCGGTCTTTTCCGACTGCGGCCGCGGCGACTGGCACCATCGCCCCGGAGGTGCTCGACCCCGGCCGATGTCGGATCGACGGGCCTGAGGAGAACGGCGCCTCGGTTGTCTCGCCCTGCGTCTCGGCGCCTCGCGCCATCAGGGCCGCCTGAAACTTGAAGAACACGGCGTAAATAGCGACAATGTATATGAAACATTGCCTGATTACTACGACGGCGGCGCGTTCATTCTGGGCCATTCCGATCCCGCCAAGCTGACCGAGAGGCTGGCCCAGATCGCCGGCCCGGCCACGGGCAGCAATGTGGCGGAGGCGGTCGCGGGCCGCAATCTGGTGGTCCGCGCCACGATCACGCGCTGCTGCATGCAGAGCCATGTCTGGTATGCCGGTGTCGTCCTGAGCGATGCGGCGACCAACGCCACGCGCTCTTCCGAGGCGACGAAGCCGCTTTTGGCCCCGGCGCAACTGCGCGCGAACAGGCGGGGCGCGGCGACGATCCGGTGGAATTGAAGTTCCCGCCGAGCCAACTGGCGCCCGACATCCCCCCTGACGCGAGAGCGCCGCCCGGAGCCGGGCGGCGCAGATCGGGCGGCCTTGGTGCGCCGCCCGCCTTGGGTTTCCCGTTGCCGGCTGCCTGCCTCAGGCTGCCGGCCTCGGGCTATCTGACCTAGGACGCCACCCGCCGCCGGCGCGGCCGCCGCCGCTTGCCCGGTGCCGAGTTCGGCGCCGTCGCGGCGCCGCC
>JAKAJW010000026.1 GCA_021813645.1 Pseudomonadota bacterium
TTCAGGAAGCGTTCGAACAGCAGCGAATAGCGCAGCGGGTCGAGGTCGGTGATGGTCAGCGCATAGGCGACGAGCGAGCCCGCGCCCGAACCGCGCCCGGGGCCGACCGGGATGCCATGCGCCTTGCCCCATTTGATGAAGTCGGCGACGATCAGGAAATAGCCGGGGAACTTCATCTGCTCGATGATGCCCAGCTCGAAGCGCAGGCGTTCCTCGTATTCCTCCACCGGCGCGGCGGGCGGGATCAGCTTCAGCCGCGAGCGCAGCCCGTCCCAGGCCTGGCGGCGCAGCTCCTCCACCTCGTCCTCGGCGAAGCGCGGCAGGATCGGCGCGATCTTCTTCACCCGGAAGGCGCAGCGCCGGGCGATCTCCACCGTGTTCTCCAGCGCCTCCGGCAGATCGGCGAACAGCGCCGCCATCTCCGCCTCGCTCTTGAAATAGTGCTGCGGCGTCAGCCGCCGGCGCGGCTCCTGCTGGTCGACATAGGCGCCCTCGGCGATGCACAAAAGCGCGTCATGCGCCTCGAACATCGTCGATTTCGGGAAATAGACATCGTTGGTGGCGACCAGCGGCAGGCCCATCGCATAGGCCAAGGCGATCTGCCCCGGCTCGGTCAACCGCTCCGCCTCGACCAGCCGGCCGCCCTCGCCCGGATGGCGCTGCAACTCGACATAGAGCCGGCCGGGGAAAATCCCCGCCAGCCGCGCCAGCAGCGCCTCCGCCTTCGTCGTCTGGCCGGCCTGCAGCAGCCGGCCCAGCGGTCCGTCCGGTCCGCCGGTCAGGCAGATCAGCCCCTCGGCATGGGTCTCGAGCTCCTCCAGCGTCACCTGCGGCAGCTGACCGCCCTTGCCGACATAGAGGCAGGTCGAGAGCTTCATCAGGTTGCGGTAGCCCGCCTCGCTCTGCGCCAGCAGCACCACCGGCGCCGGATTGCGCGGCCGCTCGCCCGGCTGCACCGGATCGAAGGCCAGATCGGTCTGGCAGCCGACGATCGGCTGCACCCCGGCGCCCGCCGCTGCAGTGGAAAATTCCAGCGCACAGAACAGGTTGTTGGTATCGGTGACGGCCACCGCCGGGATCTCGGCCTCGGCGCAGAGCTTCACCAGCTTCTTCACCGGCACGGCGCCTTCCAGCAGCGAATATTCGGTGTGGACGCGCAGGTGGATGAATCGGGGCTCGCTCATGGCGAAACCCTAGCCGGCCGCCGCGCCGGGCGGAAGGCCGCATGGGCTTGGAACCGCGTCCGTGGCAGGCTAGCGTGGCCGTCAAGCACAGGGCCAGCACAGGTCCGGTACGGGGCCGCCGGCGCACAGGGTCAGGGGAGGATCCGATGAGCCACGAGACCAACGAGGACGGGCCCGCCACGGCCCGCGAGCAGCGCGTCCAGGTGGCGGCGCCGAACCGCAAGCTGGCGCTGATCCTGATCGGCGGCGCCGCGCTGATGCTGACGGCGGCCTTCACCGTGGCGCTGCTGGTGGTCTATGGCTAGCCTCAGCCGGCGGAGCTTGCTCGGCGCGGCGCTGGCGCTGGCCGCCTGCCGCGACGACGCCCCCTGGCACGGCATCGCGGTGCGCGGCGCCCTGCCCGATCTGGCCTTCAGCATGACGCGGGCGGCGGATGGCGCCCCGGTCGGCCAGAGCGACTACCGCGGCAAGTTGGTGGCGCTGTTCTTCGGCTACACCCATTGCCCCGACGTCTGCCCGCTGACCCTGGCCAATCTCGCCGCCGTGCTCGATCGGCTCGGCCCGCAGGCCGAGGCGGCGCGGCTCTTGTTCGTCACCGTCGATCCGAACCGCGACAGCGCGGCGGTGCTGGCCGCCTATGCCGCCGGCTTCGGCCCGCAGGTCGCGGCGCTGCGCGGCAGCGACAACCAGCTTGCCGCGCTCGCCCGGCGCTACCGGGTCAGCTATTCGGTGCAGCCGGCGACGGCCGAGCGGCCCTATACCGTGGTCCACGGCCCCTCGGTCTATGTCTTCGACGGCCGCGGCCGGGCCCGGCTGATGCTGCCGAAATTCTTCGACGCCAGCGCCGACATCGACGGCGTGGCGGCGGATTTCCGGCGGCTGATCGCCGAGACCTAGCCGCCGCGCCCGCCGCTCGGTCACAGCACCCAGCGGAACGCCCGGCGCAGTTCGCGGACCGCATCGCGGTCGTACCAGCGGCCATGCGCCAGGATCACCCGCTCCGGCGCCCAGGCGATCATCCGCTCCACCGCCGGGCGCAGCGCTGCCTTGCCGCGCCCGAAGCTGGCCCGGATATCGGCCGGCGTCCGGCCGTCGGGGTCGAGCGCGCCGGCCATGCCAAGCCGGCGGCGCTGCCAGAACGACAGCCGCTCCGGCTCGAAATTCGCGATCAGGTCGGTCAGGATCAGCGTCCGGCTCGGCCGGTGGAAGAACGCCACCTCCGGGTGCTGCCGGCTGCCCTGCGCCACCACCTGGTCGATCTGCCCGGCCCAGTCGCCCGGCGCCTGCGCGCCCAGGTCGCGGTCCCAGCGGATCTTCGCCGCCGCCCGGCCGCCCGCCTTCGCCCCGGCCGCCCGCGCCGCCACCTAGGGCACCGCCCAGGTCACCGCCCGCGGATAGGCCGCCTGCCAGGGCGGGATGCCAGAGACATGGCGCGGGTTCGGCGCCACCAGATGCCGGATCGTGCCCTGCACCGCCAGGTCGCGACCCAGCCATTGGCTGTGGCCGACCGGGGCATGCAGCCACAGATCGCCATTGGCCAGCCGCACCACCACCATCCGGGTCGGATGGCCCCGGCGGGCCAGGCGGCGTTCCGGTTCCGTGGCGATCCCGTCGACGATCCAGAGATCCGGCGCCACCGCCTTCAGCGTGTCGAGCGGCTCATAGCCTCGCATCGCGGCCCTCCCGGCGGCGGCGGCCATGCCCCGCCCCGCCCTGCCGAGGCCGGCCAGGCCGAACCAGCCTTGCAGTTTCCGTTTCCGCGATGCTGCCGCCCGCCCCGGCGAGGGTCAACCGCAGGGCGAGCGGATCGGCGGTGGCCCGCTCAGCCGTGCCGGCCGGCGATCCCCGCCTCGATCAGCGCGATCGATTCCGCCACGCCGTAGAGCGCGATGAAGCCGCCGAAGCGCGGCCCTTCCGAGGCGCCCAGGCAGACCTCGTAGAGCGCCTTGAACCAGTCCCTCAGCGGCTCGAAGCCATGCTCCTTGCCCACCGCATAGACGACGTTCTGCAACTCCTCGGGGTCGTGCGTGTCGCCCTCGGTCTTCAGCCGGGCGATCAGATCCTCCATCGCCGCGCGCTCCTTGGCGTCCGGCACGCGGAACTTGCGCTGCGGGGCCACGAAGTCGCGGAAATAGCGCACCGCGAATTCGGCCGCCTGGTCGAGATCGGGATTGGCCTCCGGGCTCGCCTCCGGCGCATAGCGGCGGATGAAGCCCCAGAGGCCGGATTTGTCCTTGGCCCCGGCGACGCTGGCGAGGTTCAAGAGCATGGCGAAGGGCACGACCATATGGCTCGCCGGCGGCTCGCCGCCATGGATGTGCCAGACCGGATTGGCGAGCTGGCCCGCCGCGTCCTGGCCGGGGAAGGCGCGCAGCTGCTGGTGATATTCGTCCACCGCCTTCGGGATGACGTCGAAATAGAGCCGCTTCGCCGTCTTCGGCTTCTGGTACATGTAGTAGCCCAGGCTCTCGGTCGAGGCATAGGTCAGCCATTCGTCGATGGTCAGCCCGTTGCCCTTCGACTTCGAGATCTTCTGGCCGTTCTCGTCCAGGAACAGCTCATAGGTGAAATGTTCCGGCGCCCGACCGCCGAGGATCTCGCAGATCCCGTCGTAGATCGGCGTGTTGGTCGAATGGTCCTTGCCGTACATCTCGAAATCGACGCCCAGCGCCGCCCAACGGGCGCCGAAATCCGGCTTCCACTGCAGCTTCACATGGCCGCCGGTGACCGGCAGCGTCATCTCCTCGCCGTCCTCATCGTCGAAGGTGACGGTGCCGGCCTGGGCGTCGACATGCTTGATCGGCACGTAGAGCACGCGGCCCGACTTCGGCGAGATCGGCAGGAAGCAGGAATAGGTCTGCTGACGCTCCTCGCGCAGCGAGGCCAGCATCACCGCCATGATCTCATCGTATTTCTCGGCCGCCTTCAGCAGCACCGCGTCGAGCTTGCCGGACTTGTAGTAGTCGGTGGCGCTGGCGAATTCGTATTCGAAGCCGAAGGTATCGAGGAACCGGCGCAGCATCGCGTTGTTGTGGTGGCCGAAGCTCTCGAATTTCTCGAACGGGTCCGGCACCGAGGTCAGCGGCCGCTGCAGGTTCTGCTTCAGCATGGCGGTGTTCGGCACGTTGTCGGGCACCTTGCGCATGCCGTCCATGTCGTCCGAGAACACCAACAGCCGGGTCGGGATGTCCGACAGCTCCTGGAACGCTCGGCGGATCATCGAGGTCCGCGCCACCTCGCCGAAAGTGCCGATATGCGGCAGACCCGAGGGGCCGTAGCCGGTCTCGAACAGCACATAGCCCTTTTCGGGCGGCGCCTTCTCGTAGCGTTTGAGAATCCGCCGCGCCTCTTCGAAGGGCCAGGCTTTCGACGTCATCGCGGCATCGCGGAAGGCGCTCATCGGACAGACTTTCGCTGATCGGGGCCCCGCGCCCCGCGG
>JAKAJW010000422.1 GCA_021813645.1 Pseudomonadota bacterium
TGGTGGGGCTGATCGAGGAGAAGCTGGAGGCGCCGCATGGCGCGGGCTTCATCTTCGACGGCTTCCCCCGCACCCTGGCCCAGGCCGACGCGTTGGGCGCGCTGCTCGCCCGGCACGGCGAGACGCTCGACGCGGTGATCGAGATGCGGGTGGACGATGCCGCGCTGGTGCGGCGGATCACCGGGCGCTTCACCTGTGCCAGCTGCGGCGCTGTCTATCACGACGACACCAAGCCGACCGCGCGCCCCGGCGTCTGCGATGTCTGCGGCAGCGCCGACTTCGTGCGGCGGGCCGACGACAACGAGGTTTCGCTGCAGCGGCGGCTGCTCGAATACTACAAGAAGACCTCGCCGCTGATCGGCTACTACTACGCCAAGGGCAAGCTTTCGGCGGTGGACGGGCTGGCCGATATCGAAGCCGTGTCGGCCGCGATCGCGAAAGTTCTTGACAAGGGTTGAGAACTTGCTCCGCGGCCTTGACGGCGCGGACAAAACCCCATAGATCACGGCGTCTCTTCCAGAGATTCGCGGCGGGCCGGGCCCGTCGCGTTTGAGCCGGCCCGGAGCCGATCCGGGCTGCGTTGTGAAAAAAGGTTCTGGCATTACGGAACCGCAACGAAAGGACCAAGGACGTGGCACGTATTGCTGGCGTCAACATCCCGACCGCCAAGCGCGTTCCGATCGCGCTCCAATATATCCATGGCATCGGCGCGCATTTCGCCGAGCAGATCTGTGAGGCCGTGGGCATCGACCGCGCCCGCCGGGTCAACGATCTGACCGACGCCGAAGTGCTGGCGATCCGCGAGTACATCGACGCGAACTTCACCGTCGAGGGCGACCTGCGCCGGGAAGTGGCGACGAACATCAAGCGGCTGATGGACCTCGGCTGCTACCGCGGCCTGCGTCACCGCCGCAACCTGCCCGTGCGCGGTCAGCGCACCCATACCAACGCCCGCACCCGCAAAGGCCCCGCCAAGGCCATTGCCGGCAAGAAGAAGTAAGGGAGCGCGCAGATGGCTCGCGATAAGGTTCGCACCAAGAAGAAGGAACGGAAGAACATCGCCGCCGGCGTGGCGCATGTGAACTCCTCCTTCAACAACACCAAGATCCTGATCTCCGACGTGCAGGGCAACGCGATCTCGTGGTCGTCAGCCGGCACGATGGGCTTCAAGGGTTCGCGCAAGTCGACCCCCTATGCCGCCCAGATGGCGGCGGAAGACGCCGCGCGGAAGGCGCAGGAGCATGGGCTGAAGACCGTCGAGGTCGAGGTTCAGGGGCCCGGCACCGGCCGCGAATCGGCGCTGCGGGCGCTGGCGGCGGTGGGTCTCACCGTCACCTCGATCCGCGACGTGACGCCGATTGCCCACAACGGCTGCCGTCCGCCGAAGCGGCGCCGCGTCTGACGCATATTGCAACTGGTTGGGCCGTGCGGTTTCGCGCGGCCCCGGTTCGTTTCGATGATCCTCGGGCGTCTGCGGTTTTCGGACATGGACCGCAGACAGGTATGGAGGCGATAGCATGATCCATAAGAATTGGCAGGAACTGATCAAGCCGATGCAGCTTGAGGTGAAGCCGGGCGCCGATCCGTCGCGCCAGGCCACGGTGATTGCCGAACCGCTGGAGCGGGGCTTCGGCCTGACGCTCGGCAACGCGCTGCGCCGGGTGCTGCTCTCGTCGCTGCAGGGCGCCGCGATCACCTCGATCCAGATCGACAACGTGCTGCACGAGTTCTCTTCGGTTTCGGGTGTGCGCGAGGATGTCACCGACATCGTGCTGAACCTGAAGGGCGTGGCGCTCAAGATGGAGGTCGAGGGGCCGAAGCGGCTGTCGATCACCGCCAAGGGCCCGGGCGTGGTGACGGCGGGCGACATCTCGGAGTCGAACGGCATCGAGGTTCTCAACAAGGACCACGTGATCTGCCACCTCGACGACGGCGCCGACGTCTACATGGAGCTGACCGTCAACACCGGCAAAGGCTATGTGGCGGCCGACAAGAACCGGCCCGAGGACGCCCCGATCGGGCTCATTCCGATCGATGCGATCTATTCGCCGGTCAAGAAGGTCTCCTATGAAGTCACGCCGACCCGCGAGGGCCAGGTGCTGGACTACGACAAGCTGACGCTGAAGGTGGAAACCGACGGCTCGCTGACCCCGGAGGATGCGGTGGCCTATGCGGCGCGCATCATCCAGGACCAGCTCAGCATCTTCGTGAACTTCGAAGAGCCCGAACAGGCCGGCCGCGGCGCCGAGGAGGAGGGGCTGGAGTTCAACCCGCTTCTGCTCAAGAAGGTCGACGAGCTGGAACTGTCGGTGCGTTCGGCGAACTGCCTGAAGAACGACAACATCGTCTATATCGGCGATCTGATCCAGAAGACCGAAGCCGAGATGCTGCGCACCCCGAACTTCGGCCGCAAGTCGCTGAACGAGATCAAGGAAGTGCTCGCCGGCATGGGCCTGCACCTCGGCATGGATGTCGAGGACTGGCCGCCGGAGAACATCGAAGACCTCGCCAAGCGGTTCGAGGACCAGTTCTGATTGACTAGTCCGGGGGCGGTCGACTAGACGGCCCCCGGAAAATGCCCGGACTGCCGGGGAAAGCATGGGCAATGGTGCCCCAAGGGGAGCGGCCGGAATAAGGGCCGCCGGACAAAGCAAAAGGAGTGAAAGATGAAACACGGAGCCGGCTACCGCCGCCTGAACCGCACCCATGAGCACCGCAAGGCGCTGTTCGCCAACATGGCCGGGTCGCTGATCGAGCATGAGCAGATCAAGACCACCCTGCCGAAGGCGAAGGAACTGCGGCCGATCGTCGAGAAGCTGATCACGCTGGCCAAGCGCGGCGATCTGCACGCCCGCCGCCAGGCCGCGGCGCAGCTGAAGCAGGATGCCCATGTCGCCCGCCTGTTCGACGTGCTCGGCCCCCGCTTCAAGGAGCGTCAGGGCGGCTACGTCCGGGTGCTGAAGGCGGGCTTCCGCTATGGCGACATGGCGCCGATGGCGATCATCGAATTCGTCGACCGCGACCTGACCGCCAAGGGCGCCGGTGACAAGGCCCGCGTGGCCGCGGCGGAAGCCGCCGAGGAGTGAGCCGGCCGCGGCCGGCCGCAGGCGGCCGCCCACCGCGCGACAGATAGAGAAAGAGCCCGCCGAAACCGGCGGGCTCTTTGCGTTTCGCCGGACCTTCGTCCGGGCCTCCCCTACTCGTTACGGGCGGATGGACACAACCACCGGCTAGCCGCGCGGCTCCCCAATACCGGGCGGCAGCATCCGCTACCAAATCTCGATCGCACCGGGAGGCGCCGGGATGGAGCCGAGAATCTCCACCGCAGGACCCCACCCCCGACCGGAGGCGCGGCACTGCATGCGAAAGTCGTGGGTTCGATGGGACTTAACAACACTCGTACAGAACACTGGCAGCTGTGACGGCATCAATTTACGGTTGATTAACCTTCGCGCAACCTGTCTAAAAAGACATGTTTTTAAATGGAAAGATCGACTCGGAACTGCGGGAACTGGGCGAGCTTGCCCCGGCC
Source organism: Pseudomonadota bacterium (assembly GCA_021813645.1). Lineage (GTDB taxonomy): Bacteria > Pseudomonadota > Alphaproteobacteria > Rhodobacterales > Rhodobacteraceae > Solirhodobacter. The sequence continues at coordinate 3,533 of JAKAJW010000422.1, forward strand.
GGTTTCTTCATCGGTCTCCACATTCGCTTCACCTCGCCGCTGTTGAGCTTTCAAACCTACAACCAGGCTTGGCTCGACCACTACACCGAGAATGGCTATGTCCTGCGCGATCCCATGACGGGCTGGGGCTTCTCCACGACCGGAGAAATCCGTTGGAGCGATGAAAACCTCCTCGATCCCTTCGGGCTTTTCGAGGACGCCGGAAAATTCGGCCTGCGCTACGGCGTGACCGTTTCCCATGGCCCGATCAAGTCACGTACGATTGCCAGTTTCGCACGGTCCGACCGAGAGTTCAAAGACGGTGAGATCGCCAAGATTCGGGAGATCGTGCACCGCCTCCACGACCTGACGCGGCCACCCGATGGCCTGACGAAGGCGCAGATCGAGGCCCTCCGCTGCATTGCAAATGGGGATCGGCACGCAGCCGCGGCCGCAAAGCTTGGTATTTCCGAAAGCGCGCTAAAGGCGAGAATCACCTCGGCGCGCGAAAGGCTGATGGCTCGCACCACTGCCGAGGCCATCCAGCGCGCCAAGGACTACCGCCTGCTCTGACGCGCCGCTCCCTGCAAGGTCTTGAGTTAACCCAACCCTGCAGGAGGATACCATGCAGACCACGACCCTGTCCTTTGCCAACCTTCACAACCACGGCGAGCTGTTTGCGAACATGCTTCGTGCGAGGAGGGAGCTCTTCATCGTTCACAACAAATGGGACCTGCCGGAAGCTCTGGGGATGGAGTACGATCAGTATGACACGCCGGCGAGCCGCTGGGTCGTGGTCCACGATGAGTTCGGCCGGGTGCTGGCCGGCAACCGGCTGACGCCGACGACGGCGAAGTGCGGCATCTACAGCTACATGATCCGCGACGCGCAACGCGGCCTTCTACAGACGATCCCGGCCAATCTCCTGTATGAGGAGGCTCCGGTCGCCGAGAACATCTGGGAAAGCTCGCGCCTATTCGTCAGCCACGACGTTCCAGCGGCGCTTCGGCGCAAGGTGCATGCCCAACTCGTTCAGGATCTCGGGGCTTCGGCGCGGATGTTGGGGGCGACACAATGCCTGACGCTTCTCAATGCCAAC
>JAKAJW010000382.1 GCA_021813645.1 Pseudomonadota bacterium
TGCGCGCCGAGCTTGGCGACCACATGGGTTTCCGCCCCGGTCGGCTCGACCACCGCCACCGTGGCGGCCAGCCCAGGCTCGGCGATCTCCAGATGCTCCGGCCGGATGCCGACGATGACCTTGCGGCCATCGGCCAGACCGTCGCGGTCGGCCACGTCCATCCGGGCGCCATGCACCTCGATCCAGACGCCGTCCTGCCGCCGAACCACGCCCGGCAGCATGTTCATCGAGGGCGAGCCGATGAAGCCCGCAACGAAGGTGTTGGCCGGTCGGTCGTACAGTTCCAGCGGCGCGCCGACCTGCTCGATATGGCCGCCCTGCATGACGACGATCTTGTCGGCCATCGTCATCGCCTCGATCTGGTCGTGGGTCACATAGACGGTGGTGGTCTGCAGCCGCTGGTGCAACTCGCGAATCTCCGCCCGCATCTGCACCCGAAGCTTGGCATCGAGGTTGGACAGCGGCTCGTCGAACAGAAAGACCGAGGGTTCGCGAACGATGGCGCGCCCCATGGCCACGCGCTGCCGCTGGCCACCCGACAGGGCCCGCGGATAGCGCTCCAGATAGGGCGTCAACCCCAGCACCTCCGCGGCCCGGCTGACCCGGCTCGCGATCTCGTCCTTCGCCATGCCGCGCATTTTCAGCGCGAAGCCCATGTTGGCGGCGACCGTCTTGTGCGGATAAAGCGCGTAGTTCTGGAACACCATCGCGATGTCGCGATCCGCCGGCGGCAGATGGTTGACCAGCCGCTCGCCGATATGGATCGAGCCCGACGTGATCTCTTCCAGACCGGCAATCATCCGCAACAGCGTGGATTTTCCGCAGCCTGACGGACCGACCAGAACCGCGAATTCTCCGTCCGCGATATCCAGCTCGATTCCGTGAACCACCTCCAACCCGCCATAGGCCTTGCGCAGCGCCCTGATGGTGACTTCCGCCATGTTCCCCCCGCTACTTGCCTGCACAGGACTAGCGCGGCAATTCGGGCCTGTCCACGCTCTAATCATACTAACATGTTAGATGCTTGACATGTCCCCCCGAAGACTGAGATGGTCGCAGCGAGCGACCGGCCGTGGTCTTCACAGGGCCACACGACTGCCACCGGGGAGGCGCTGGCAGAGCGCGCAGCTGGGACTGCTTGCTAGAAAACCAACATGGTTCAAGCGAAAGGGAGGAGAGAACGTGAAGCCCCATCATTACGAGGCCCTCATGCGGGCCCAGATGAGCCGCCGGAAGGTGCTCCAGGGCGCAGCGGCCACCGGTGCTGCAGCCGCCATGGGCGGCGTCTTCACCGGCATCGGCGTGCGACCGGCCTATGCGGCGGACGAAGAGGCCCTGCGTAAAGCCATCCTGAAGGTTCCTGGCGTGGGCAAGGGCTCGCCCACCGACGCCGATTGGCAGAAGGTCGGCGAGATGTGCCTCGGCCCGACCAAGGCGCTGGTGAAGGAAGGCGAATTCAAGGGCGTCAAGCTCACCTTCATGGGGCTGAACAACCAGAATCAGCATGACTTCCTGTTCCGCGGCTTCCTGAAGCCCTGGGAGAAATACACCGGCGCCGAGATCAGCTGGATCGACCTCGCCCAGGCCGACTACAACGCCCGCCTGCAGCAATCGATCGCCACCAAGACGGTCGATTTCGACATGATCGAGATGGGCGCCCCCTTCGAGGGCGACACCGCCGGCCGCGGCCTGCTGTCCGAGATGCCGGATTGGGTGAAGACCGAGATCGACATCAACGACTACGTGGACTACCTTAAGCCGCCGGTCGGCACCTGGGACGGCAAGACCTACCGCGTGACCATCGACGGCGACTGCCACAACTTCAACTACCGCACCGACTATTTCACGAACGAAGAGTTCGCGAAGGCCTGGAAGGCCGAGGGCCACAAGGGCGAGTGGAAGGCGCCGCGCACCTGGGCCGAGGTGCAGGAGGTCTCCAAGTTCCTCAAGGGCAAGAAGGATCCACTCTCGGGCGGCTCGGCCTATGGCTATCTCGATCCCTACAAGGGCTGGGGCGGCTTCGGCTTCTACTTCCTCGAGGACCGCGCGACCGCCTATGTGAAGATGCCGGGCGATCCGGCCTGGCTGTTCGACCCCGACACCATGAAGCCCCTGGTCAACAATCCGGGCTGGGTGCGGGCGATCCAGGAGGCGATGGACCTAAAGGCCTACGAGCCGACCGACCAGATCAACGCCGACCCCGGCACCACCGGCTTCCAGCAGTTCCTCGCCGGCACCGGCTCGATGATCACCTGGTGGGGCGACATCGGCCAAGACGCCAACACCTCGGACAGCTCGGTGGTCGGCGAAGTCGCGGGCTTCGACATCCTGCCCGGCTCCGAGGACGTCTATGACCGCAAGAGCGGCCAATGGGTGAAGGCCAAGGACGGCATCAACTTCGCGCCGAACTGCGCCTATCTCGGCTGGGGCGTCTATGTGATGGCCCGCGCCAATGGCGATACGATGAAGCACCGCGCCGCCTGGAGCGCGGCGGCCCATCTCGGTGGCAAGAACCTGTCGCTCTGGACGGTGATGTACCCCTCGGGCTTCCAGGTCCACCGCAAGAGCCATTCGAACATCGACGAATGGGTCTATGCCGGCTACAAGCGCGACTACATCAGCAACTACCTGGCCTCGCAGTTCGGCTCCTACAACCACCCGAACCGCTGCGTCGAGCCGCGAATCCCCGGCATCTTCCAATACTATTCCGTCGCCGAGGACGAATTGGCGAAGGGCTATGCCGGCAAGTACAAATCCGCCCAGGAAACGGCGGATGCGATCGCGGCGGCCTGGGAGAAGCTGACCGATCAGATCGGCCGCGCCGATCAGATCAAGCTCTATCGGGCCTCGCTCGGCTTGTAACGCTTCCCGGGGCGGCTTTCGGGCCGCCCCGCTCTCGAACCGGCAGGGCAGGCAATGGAAGACACCGGCGACAAGCTGCACGTGGTGACCGCCGATGCGATCTCGCCGCGCAGGCAGACCTTTGGCCACGCATTGATCTGGGGCAGCTTCGGCATCCTGGCGCTGATCACCGCGCTCCAGTTCCTACAAAGCTACGACGTCCTGCGCCTCGGCTTCGCCAATTGGCGGCCGGTGCTCTACGCCTATGTGCTCTGGTCGGTCTGCCTGTGCTGGGGCCAGGTGGTGCTGCACGGCGAGCACGGCAAGCGCTCTCTCTTCGTGCTGCCGGCGGCCCTCTTCACCGTGGCCATGGTGGTGTTTCCGCTGATCTTCGGCCTCGACATCGCCTTCTCGGACTGGAACCTGGCCTCGAGCGAGGGGCCGCAATTCAACGGCTTGGCCAATATCCGGCAGATGTGGGGCGATACCTTCTATTGGAACGCCCTGCTCAACATGGTCTATTACGTGCTGGCGATCGCGGTGGAATATGCCATCGCCTTCGGGCTGGCGCTGCTCCTGGCCGCCGATATTCGCGCCCGGAAGTTCTTCAGGGTCTCCTTCTTGCTGCCCCTGATGCTCTCGCCGGTCGCGGTCTCCTGGATGGTCGGCAAGTCGATGATGGAGATCCGCTTCGGCCCGCTCGCCCATCTCGCCCGGCTGCTGGGCTGGGAACATCCCTCGTTCTTCGGCTCGCCCTGGATCGCCCGCGCCACCATCGAGGCGATGGACGCCTGGACCTTCATCCCCTTCATGATGATCATGATCCTGGCCGGATTGCAGGCCATCCCGCGGGAGTTGCAGGAGGCCGCCCGGGTCGACGGCGCCTCGGCCTGGAAGGGTTTCTGGGAGATCACCTTCCCGCTGATGCTGCCGGTCTCGATCACCGCGGTGATGATCCGCATCATCTTCAAGCTGAAGCTCGCCGACATCATCATCAACGTCACCTCCGGCGGCCCCGGCGGCGCCACCGACAGCGTGACAAGCTACATCTACCGCGTCTACCGCGACCGCTCCAACGTCGGCTACGGCACCCTGCTGGCCATGGTCTACCTGGTGTTGATCGTGATCGCCATGACGTTCTTGATGAAGGCCGTTCAGCGCTGGATGACCCCGAGGTACTGATGACCGAGCAAATCTTCCACGACGCCCCGGCCGACCGGAGCCACCGAACCCGCCGGCTGCTCGGCCGCGGCGCGATCTATGCGGTGCTGATCTTCTGGGCCATCGTCTGCCTGTTTCCGATCTACTGGACGGTTTCGACCTCGTTCAAGGCCGCCGCCGACGTGATGCGCGGACAGATCGTGCCCTGGTGGCAGTTCAGCCCGAAATGGCTGGGCTGGCGCTCGATCGGGCTGTCGCCGGACACGATCCTGCAGACCTCGACGGTGCGCGATCAGTTCATGCTGCGCTTCGTCAACTCGGCGATCGCGTCGCTCAGCTCCTCTGCCCTGGCGGTGGCGCTCGGCAGCTGCGCCGCCTACGGGCTGTCGCGCTTCAGCTACAAATTCGCCTGGATGCGCAACCCCGATATTTCCTTCTTCTTCCTGTCGCAGCTGATCCTGCCGCCGGTGGTCCTGGCCCTGCCCTTCCTCGTCGTCTACAAGCACCTGGCGCTGCTCGACACCCGGGTCGGGCTCATCATGCTCTACACGCTGACGGTCCTGCCGATCGTCATCTGGATCATGCGCGACCAGTTCGC
>JAKAJW010000252.1 GCA_021813645.1 Pseudomonadota bacterium
AAGACGCTGCGCTATCGGCTGGTGAAGACGGCGACGGAGGGCAGCGTGATCCTGGCCTCCAACCTGCCGCGGCCGGTGAAGCTCGCCGATATGACGGCGAAGGCGCTGATCGCGGCGACCGAGGCGAAATCCTTCCTGCCGCCCGTCCCCGCCGCGACGCCCGTCGCAGCCACCGCCGCGACGCCCGCCGCAGCACCGCAGACCCCGGCCGCTGCGGCGAAACCTGCCGCGCCGCCGGGCGGCTGACAGGCCAAGACCGCCGCCTGCGAGAGCCGCGGGCGGCGGCCGTTTTCGCGCCGTCGCTTTGTCGCGTTGCCGCGGCTTACTTGAAGGCGCAGCCGCCCTTGATCCCGAACAGCCGGAAGATCGAGGCCGCCGGGCAGAAGCCGGTGAACGAAGACTGGATCAGGTTCGCCCCGATGAAGGCGGTGAACAGCATCCAATAGGACGAAACCCAAAGCGTCAGCGCCAGGCTGAGCAGGATCATCGCCCCGGCGAAGGCCATCACGGCACGGTCGAGCGTCATCGCATTTCCTTTCGCAACAGGCCGCCCAACGCGGCGCTTCCGGCCTGAAATACACCGCCGATCACATATATTCAAGATAAAGAATATGATGGCCGCCCGCATCCACATCGGCGGCACCTTGCGCGGCGGAAATGCGGCGCGGGCCAAATCCCGCCGCAATTCCTTGCTATGCTTGACGGCGGCAAAGAGTGCGGTCAAATCCGCCCGAACTATGCGCCTAAGGAGGAAAGAATGACCCGCTTGACCCATAGCGCCATCGTGCTCGGCCTCGGCCTCGTCGCCGCCGCGGCGCTGCCGCTGCCGCAGGTCGGTCTGGGTCCGCAGGCCGCCTTCGCCAAGGGCGACGGCAACGGCGGCAACGGCAATGGCGGCGGCAACGGGAACGGCGGCGGCAATGGCGGGGGCCACGGCAATGGCGGCTCCCAGGGGGCCTCCCACGGGGCGTTCCAGGGGGCGTCCCACGGGGCGCCCCAGGGCAACGGCCACGCCCAGGGCCAGGGCCAGGGCCAGCAGAAGGCGACCGCCGAGCCGAGCGAGGGCAAGAAGGATCACGGCCTGCTCGCCGCCGAGCTGAAGGGGCTAAACGCCTATCACGCCAATCCCAAGGCCTTCGAGAAGGCCGCGCCGAACAGCCAGGTCGGCCGGATCGCCACCTATCGCCGCGACGCGCTCGCCACCGAAACCGCCATGGCCGCGCTCAGCGCCGCCGGCGTCGCGCTGGCCGCCGCCGCCACCAACCCCAATTACAAGGGCCGCACGGCGGCGCAGATCGAGGCCGACATCGCGGCGCTCGACACCCAGGCGCCGGACTATCAGAGCAAGCTCGCCGCGCTGCAGGCGGAGCTCACCGCCACCGACCAATACGCCGCCGCCCAGTCGGCGCTGGACGGCCTCGCCACCACCGTGGTGCAGGACCAGGAGACCGAGGCCAACGCGCTCGACGTCGCCACCAAGGGCCGCACCCTCTCGCCCGAGGCGCTCGCCTATTTCCGCGACCAGCTCGGGCTCTAGCCCGGTCGCCGCGGCGCCGGGCGCGGCGGGGCGGTTTTTCCCGACAACGTCGGTGTAATATCGGTGCGAAATCGGTGCCAAATCGGTAGGCCGATTTCGCTGCCGAACCAGCGGCTTAAGCTCCGAACCCCGGGGGCGGCCGCAGGGCTTTGGCGCGCCGCGTTAAGGTTTTGTCAAAGCCCTGCCGCGAGCCACTCGACGAGCCGATCCAGCATCGCCTCGCAGCGCGCCATCTGCTCTTCGCTGACATATTCGTCCGGCTTGTGACCCTGCGCCATCGAGCCCGGGCCGCAGATCACCGTCGGAATGCCGAGCCGGCTGGAAAACAGCCCGCCCTCGGTGCCGAAGGCCACCTTGATGGTCCCGTTCGCGCCGGTCAAACCCTTGACGAAATTGACGACTTTCGCATCGCTCGGGGTGCCGAGGCCGGGATAGTCCCACAGCCGCTCGACCCGGATCGCCGCCTCGGGGAAGCTGTCGCGCAGCGGCGCCACGATGGCCGCCGCCGCCGCCTCCAGCCGGGCGATCAGCGCCGCCGGATCGTCCTCCGCCAGGCTGCGGATCTCGAAATCCAGAACACAGTGATTGGGCACGATATTGACCTGCACGCCGCCCTGCATCTTGCCCACGTGCAGCGTCGTATAGGCCACGTCGTAATCCCCGTCGCGCCGCCCACCGGCCGCGATCTCCGCCTGCAAATCGCGGACAGCATTGAGAAAATCTGCGCCGAGATGCAGCGCGTTCAGCGCCAGGGGCGCCAGCGCCGAATGCCCCTCCCGGCCGGTGCAGGTCGCTCGCAGCGCCACCTTGCCCTTATGCCCGGTCGCCACCTGCATCGCCGTCGGCTCGCCCACGATGCAGAAGGCCGGCCGCACCGGCGCCGCTTCCAGCATCTCGATCAACGAGCGCACCCCGAGGCAGCCCACCTCCTCGTCATAGGAAAGCGCCAGATGCAGCGGCGCCTTCAGCTCCCGCCGCGCCGCCTTCAGCGCCGCCGCCAGGGCACAGGCCACGAAGCCCTTCATATCGGCCGCCCCCCGGCCGTAGAGCCGCCCGCCCTCCGCCGCCAGGCGGAACGGATCGCGGCTCCAGGCCTGGCCCTCGACCGGCACGACATCGGTATGGCCGGACAGCATGACGCCCGCGCCCTCGCCGCCTATCGTCGCATAAAGATTGGCCTTTTTTCCCGAGGGCTCCGGGATCAGCCGGGCCTCCACCCCTGCCCCGGCCAGCAGATCGCGCACCCAATGCATCAGCGCGATATTGGGCTCGCTGCTCACCGTCGGAAAGCCGATCAGCCGCTCGAGGATCTCTGTGCTGTTCATCGCCGCCCTCCTGTGCCGCCCTCCTGTCGGCACCACCAAAGCCGATTTCCCCGCCGGCCGGAACCCCCCTTGACCTTCCAGCTAGGGGAAACCTTATCTGCTGCAGCGGGGCCCGAGATCGCCCCGGAAAGGACTGCCCATGACCAGCGCAACGCTCGAAGTCGAGGGGATGACCTGCGCCTCCTGCGCCGGCCGTGTCGAACGCGCCGCCAAGGCGGTGCCCGGCGTCACCGGCGCCTCGGTCAACCTCGCCATGAAGACCCTGCAGGTCGATTTCGCCGACCGCGCCGACCCCGCCGCCCTTGCCGCTGCGGTGGCCAAGGCCGGCTACGGCGTCGGCGAAACCGATACCGCGCTAACCGTCGAAGGGATGACCTGCGCCTCCTGCGTCGCCCGCATCGAACGGGCGCTGAAGGCCTGGCCCGGGGTGACCGGGGCCGAGGTGAACCTCGCCACCGGTAGCGCCCGCGTGCACCACCTCGCCGGGGCGGTGACGCCCTCCGAACTGGCCGCGGTGGTGAAGAAGGCGGGCTATGACGCGGTTCCGGTCCATCGCGCGGCGACCGCGCCCGCCGCCCGGCATGCGGCCGAGGCGATGCAGCTGCGCCGCGATCTGAGCTGGGCCGCCGTGCTGACCCTGCCGGTCTTCCTGCTTGCGATGGGCAGCCACATGATCCCCGGCTTTCACCATCTGATCGCCACCACCATCGGCGAAAAGACAAGCTGGATCGTGCAGTTCGTGCTGACGACCGCGGTCCTGGCGGGGCCCGGCCGGCGCTTCCTGACGCATGGCTTCCCAATGCTGCTGCGCGGCGCGCCGGACATGAACTCGCTGGTCGCGCTCGGCGCCTCGGCGGCCTGGGTCTATTCCAGCGTCGCCACCTTCGCCCCCGGGCTGCTGCCCCCGGGCTCGGTGCATGTCTATTTCGAGGCCGCCGCCGTCATCACCACGCTGATCCTGCTCGGCCGCATGCTGGAGGCCCGCGCCAAGGGCCGCGCCGGCGCCGCCATCGCCCGGCTCGTCTCGCTCGCCCCTGCCCTTGCCCATACCCGCCGCAACGGCTCGCTGGTCGACCTGCCGGTCGAGGAACTTCGCACCGGCGACCTGATCGAGATCCGCCCCGGCGAGCGCATCGCCGCCGACGGCGAGGTGGTCGAAGGCAGTTCCTACGTCGACCGCTCCATGCTGACCGGCGAACCTGCGCCGGTGGAGACCGGCCCCGGCGCCGAGGCGATCGGCGGCACGGTGAACGGCCAGGGCGCGCTGACCCTGCGCGTCACCCGCACCGGCGACGATGCCACCCTGGCCCGGATCATCCGCATGGTGGCCGACGCCCAGGGCGGCAAGCTGCCGATCCAGGCGCTGGTCGACCGGGTGACGCTGTGGTTCGTGCCCGCGGTGATGACGCTCGCCGCGCTGACGGTGCTTGTCTGGCTCGTCTTCGGCCCGGCGCCGGTGCTCGGCCATGCGCTGGTCGCCGGCGTCTCGGTCCTCATCATCGCCTGTCCCTGCGCCATGGGGCTGGCCACCCCGACCTCGATCATGGTCGGCACCGGCCGCGGCGCCGAGCTCGGTCTCTTGTTCCGCAAGGGCGACGCGCTGCAACGGCTCGGGGCCGCCCGCGTGGTGGCCTTCGACAAGACCGGCACGCTGACCCTCGGCCATCCCAGCCTGACCGAGATCTCCGCCGCCCCCGGCGCCGATCTGAACGCGACGCTCGCCCTGG
>JAKAJW010000195.1 GCA_021813645.1 Pseudomonadota bacterium
CTCGCTCGCATCGCGTTCGGCCGAGCGGATCGAGGTGGCGGGCTGGCTCAGCTTCTGCAAGCTCGTCGTCCATCCGCTCGCCGTCGCTCTTGGCGCGCTCGTGCTGTTTCCGGTGGAACGCTTCGCCGCGCATGTGATGATCGCCGCGGCCTCGCTTCCGGTCGCCGGCAATACCTATATTCTGGCGCAACACTACGGGGTCGCGCCGCAGCGCGTTTCGGCGTCGATCCTGATTTCGACCGCGGTTTCGGTGCTGACCGTTTCCGGGGTGATCGCTTGGATGTTGACCGCCTGAGGAGGGCCAATGAAGACCATCAGCGAAAGCCGCGCCTTCGGGGGCGTCCAGGGCGTCTATTCTCACGCCTCCGATGCCTGCGGCTGCGACATGACCTTTGGCCTGTTCGTTCCCGAGACCGGCCAGGACGGGCCGGTGCCCCTGCTGTGGTTTCTCTCGGGCCTGACCTGCACCCATGAGAATGCGATGCTGAAGTCGGGCGCGCAGAGCTGGGCCGCCAAGCAGGGTGTCGCCGTGGTCTTTCCCGACACCTCGCCGCGCGGACCGGGTGTGGCCGACGATCCGGCCTATGACCTTGGCCAGGGCGCGGGGTTCTATGTGAACGCCACCGAAACGCCTTGGGCCCCGCATTTCCGCATGTGGGACTATCTGGCCGAGGAGCTGCCGCGGCTCTTGTTCAATGCGTTCCCGCTGGAAGAGGAACTGCAGGCGATCTCTGGCCATTCGATGGGCGGGCACGGGGCGCTGACGCTGGCGATGGCCTTTCCGGGGCGCTTCCGTTCCGTCTCGGCCTTCGCGCCGATTGCGCATCCGAGCGCCTCCGAATGGGGTCGCAAGCAGTTCACCGCCTATCTCGGGCCCGATGAAGCGAAATGGGCGGCGCATGACGCCACGCTGCTGATGCGCCGGCGCGGCTTCGACGGGCCGCTGCTGATCGACCAAGGCGCCTCGGATCCCTATGTCGACCTCCTGATGCCCGAGGCGCTCATCGAAGCGATTGCCAAGCGACGTCAGCCGGCAAGCTTCCGGCTGCAGAAGGGCTACGATCACAGCTATTTCTTCGTCTCGACCTTCATGGAGGATCACCTCGACTTCCATGCCGAGGCGCTGTTCGCGTGATCTATGTCGATGCGGATGCCTGCCCGGTGAAGGCCGAGGCCGAGCGGGTCGCGACCCGGCGCGGCGTGCCGATCAGCTTCGTCTCCAACGGCGGCCTCCGCCCTTCGGCCAATCCGCTGGTCCAGATGGTCTATGTCGCCGAGGGCGCCGACGAGGCCGACAAGTGGATTGCCGCGCGGGCAACCCGCGGCGACGTGGTCGTTACCGCCGATGTGCCGCTTGCCGCACGTTGCGTGGCGAGCGGTGCCCAGGTGCTGCGCCACGACGGCGAGGCCTTCACCCAGGCCAATATCGGCATGGTCCTGGCGACGCGCGACCTGATGGCCGATCTGCGGGCGGCAGACCCGTTTCGCACCGGCGGCGGCAAACCCTTTACAAAGGCCGACCGCTCGCGTTTCCTGGACTCCCTCGAACGCGCGGTGGCCAGGGCCAGTAAAGAGGCGCCGTCATGACCCTTCCCCAGGCCGTGGTCTTCGATATTGGCAACGTGCTGATCGAATGGCAGCCGGAGCGGTTCTACGATCGGCTGATGGGCGAGGAGGGGCGACGCCGGTTTTTCGCGGAGGTCGACATGCTCGGCGTGAATATCGAGGTCGACCGCGGCGCCGATTTTCAACGCAGCTATTCGGAACTCGCCCGCGCGCACCCGCATTACGAGGCGGCCATTCTGGCTTGGCGCGACCGCTGGATCGACATTCTCGGCCCGGACATTCCGCATTCGGCGCGCCTGCTTGCGGCGCTGCGCCGGCGCGGCGTGCCGGTCTTCGCGCTGTCGAATTTCGGGGCCGCAACCTTCGAGCTTGCCCGAGCGCGCTATCCCATGCTGGACGGTTTCGACCGGCGCTATATCTCGGGCCATCTGCGCGTCATCAAGCCTGACGCGCAGATCTATGCCATCGTCGAAGCGGATTGCGGGATGCCACCCGAACAGCTTCTCTTCGTCGACGACCGGCCGGAGAATGTGGAGGCGGCGGCGCAGCGGGGCTGGCGCACGCATCTGTTTACGACCCCTGCGGCCTGGGCGACCCGCTTGGTCGAAGAGGGGCTCTTGAGCGAGGAGGAAGCCGCATGAGCATCCAGATCGTCGGCCCAGAGATCGAGCCGCGCCTGAGTTGGGACGCGTTGACCGCAGCCTTGGAGGAAGGCCACCGCCGGCCGCGGGCCCTGATCGGCGATACGCTGCTGAAGCAGGGCCAGAGCTCGCTTCTGTCGCGCTCGGCCTGGATCCCCGGCATGGGCATCGCGGTGAAATCGGCCACCGTCTATCCGGGCAATTCGGCCGCTGGCCTGCCTTCGGTCAATGGCGCGGTCACCCTCTTTGCCGAACAGACGGGCGAACTCGAGGCGCTGCTGGACTTCCGTCTGGTGACGAAATGGAAGACCGCGGGGGACAGTCTGCTCGCGGCCAAGAAGCTCGCCCGCCCAGACAGCCGGGTGATCCTGCTGGTCGGCGCCGGATCCGTCGCACGCTCCATGGTCGAGGCCTATGGCGCTGCCTTCCCTGGGGCGCAGTTCATCGTCTGGAACCGCACCGCCGAGGGGGCCCGCAAGTTCGCCGCGGAGGTGCCGTTCATGACGATCACCCACGATCTGGCCGGCGCTGCCGCCCAGGCCGATATCATCTGCACCGCCACGATGTCGACCGAACCGCTCATCAAGGGCGAATGGCTCAGCCCTGGCACCCATCTCGACCTGATCGGCGCCTATACGCCAGAGATGCGAGAGGTGGACGACAAGGCGCTGCAACGCGCACGGCTGTTCGTCGATGCCCGCGAGACCACGCTGCATGACATCGGCGAGCTGAAGATTCCGATCGAGCGCGGCGTGATCGCGGATGCCGACATCATCGCCGATTTCTACGATCTCGCCAGCGGCAGGTTCAACCGCCAGTCCGCCTCGGAGATCACGATCGCCAAGAACGGCGGCGGTGCGCATCTCGATCTGATGACGGCACGCTACATCCTTTCCGTCGCGCACGGCCGATGATCTGGGCGCTGGCCACGGTTGTTGTCATCCTAGTGGCCGCGCCGCTTCTGGCCGAGCGTCTTCGCCCGCCGATCGATGCGCGCGGCCGGCGCCTGGCCTCCGGCGATTTCGCCGAGCTTTCGCGCGGTTTGACCTATTTCGAGTGGCGTGGACCCTCGCGCGGGCCGATCGTGGTCTGCGTCCACGGCTTGACGACGCCCTCCTACATCTACACCCCGCTGGCCGTGGCGCTGACGGCGCTGGGGTATCGTGTGCTGACCTACGATCTCTACGGGCGCGGCCTGTCCGACCGCGTCCGAGGCCGACAGGACCGCGCCTTCTTCGTCGATCAGCTGGAAGAGCTGCTGATCGCATTGGAGGTCCGGCAGACCGTCTCGCTGATCGGCTATTCGATGGGCGGTGCCATCGCGGCAGCCTTCGCGCAGAGCCATCCCGAGCGCATCGACCGCCTGATCCTGCTCGCGCCCGCCGGGCTCGGCCATCGGCCGAGCCGGTTCCATGCCTTCTGCAGCCGGTTCCCGGTGCTGGGGGATGGGCTGATGCGCCTGTTCGGGCATATCGTCCATCGCCGGTCGGTGGATCGCTCCATCCCCGACAATCCTGAACTGCCGGGTTTCGTGCCACGCGTGGCGGGAGAAATGGGCTATCGCGGTACGCTGCCTGCGGTTCTGTCCAGCCTGCGCCACATGCTGGCAGAGGACATGGCGCCGACCCATCGCGCATTGGCCGAAACGGCGCTGCCGGTGCTCGCGGTCTGGGGTGGGGCCGACCGCACCATTCCGCTCGCCGCGATGGGCCGGCTTGCCCAAGTCAACCGCAAGGCCCGCCAGGTGGAGTTGCGGGGCGCCACCCATGCGCTGCCCTTCACCCATCCGGACGAGATCACGGCGGCGCTGACCGACCTCCTACGCGACCCCGTTTAGGCCGTCCGCAGATCCAGCGGTTCTTCCCGCACCGGCAGATGGACGAGTGCCGAGAAGGCGCCAACCGCGACGCCGATCCACCAAACGGCGGTGTAGTTGCCGTATAGATCGAACATCCAGCCACCGAGCCAGACACCCATGAAGCTGCCGATCTGGTGTGACAGGAAGACGATGCCATAAAGCGTGCCCATGTAGCGCACACCATAGATCTGCGCGACGAGGCCCGAGGTGAGAGGCACCGTGGCCAGCCATAGCGCGCCCATCGCCAGCGCGAAGATCACCACGGTCGCCGGGGTCACCGGTGTCATGATGAAGGCCGCCGAAACGAGGGTTCGCAGGGTATAGATGCCCGAAAGCAGAAGCCGCTTCGAATGGGTCCGACCGAGCCAGCCGGCCAGGAAGGTGCCGCAGATATTGGTCAGGCCGATCAGCGCGATCGAAGTGGCGCCCAGTGCCGAGGTGGTCGAGATGCCGAGCGCGGCGAGCGGACCGGTGGGCGAAATCGCGCCACAGGTCT
>JAKAJW010000017.1 GCA_021813645.1 Pseudomonadota bacterium
CGTCGAACACGATCTTGCCGTCGCGCATCCCGATCACCCGGTCGCAGTAGCGTCGCGCGGTATCGAGCGTGTGCAGGTTGGCGATGACGGTGCGGCCGTCTTCCTCATGGATCCGCCGCAGGGTTTGCATCACCACCTGGGCGTTCATCGGGTCGAGGCTGGCAATCGGCTCGTCGGCAAGAATGATCTGCGGATCCTGCATCAACGCCCGCGCGATGGCGACCCTTTGCTGCTGCCCGCCGGACAGCGCCTCGGCCCGCTTGGGCGCCTGCTCCGCGATGCCAAGCCGATCCAGGATGTCGATGGCGCGGTGGATGTCAGCTTTCGGGAAGAGGTTGAACACCGTGGCCAGGGTGGACCGGCGGTTCAGCGTGCCGTGAAGCACGTTCGACACGACGTCCATCCGCGGCACGAGATTGAATTGCTGGAAGATCATCGCGCAGTTCGATTGCCAGGCGCGCTGCGCCGCACCGGAAAACGCCAACACATTCCGCCCCTCGAACAGCACACGCCCCGCAGTCGCGTCGGTCAGGCGGTTCAGCATGCGCAAGAGGGTGGACTTGCCGGCACCGGAACGGCCGATGACCCCGATCATCACCGGACGCTCGACCGCGAAGGCCGCGCCGTCGACGGCAACCTTCATGCCGAACCGTTTCGTCAGGTTCTCGACCACGAGCATGCGCGCCTCCCGGAACTCACCCGGGCGTTCTAGGCCGCATCGATCACGGCCGCGTGACGTATGTGTTAACTTTCCGTGATCTCTTGCCGACTGCCTCCCCGAACGGAGACAAGCGCCAACGGTCCCCTCCGGCGTCACATTTCCGTTGTGCCGATTGGGTAATCTGCCCAAAGAACCGCTATATGTTGGGGCAGCCTTGAAATACCGCACGATATTTATATCGGATACGCATCTCGGCGCCCGGGACTGCCAGGCAGAACTGCTGCTGGACTTCCTTCGCAGCCATCACGCCGAGACGATCTTCCTGGTCGGAGACATCATCGACGGCTGGCGTCTCAAACGGGGTTGGTTCTGGCCGCAGCAGCACAACGACGTGGTGCAGGAACTCTTGGCCAAGGCGCGGGACGGTGCCCGGATCATCTATATTCCCGGCAATCACGACGAGATGATGCGCTCATATCTCGGTACCCATTTCGGCGGCATCGAAGTCATGGCGACGGCCACGCATGTCACGGCCGACGGCCGGCGCTTCCTGGTCACGCATGGCGACCAGTTCGACTCGATCGTGGTCCACGCCAAATGGCTCGCGCATGTCGGCGATCGGGCCTATGGCCTTGCCCTATGGCTCAACACCTGGGCGAACCGCCTTCGCGGGCTTTGGGGCGGCTCGTATTGGTCTCTGTCGAACTGGGCCAAGGCCCAGGTCAAGCAGGCGGTGAATTTCATCAGCGAATACGAGAAGGTATTGGCCAGCGAAGCCCGCCGCGGCCATTTCGACGGCGTCGTTTGCGGACATATCCATAGCGCCGCAATTCGCAGGATCGGCGCGCTAGACTATGTGAACTGCGGCGACTGGATGGAAAGCTGCACGGCGATCGGGGAGACGTTTGACGGCGATCTTCGGCTGATTGACTGGGCCGCCGCGCGTAGCGCCCGGCATGCCACGCCTAACGCGCAGCGCGACATGAACTCCCCGACAATCGCCAAAGCGCGGCGCAACCGAAAGCGCGAGGTGGCCTGAGAGTGACGACCGACACCCAGAGAATTGCCAAGCAGCTGACCGCCGCCGTTCATCAGTCGCCGCGGTTGAGCGCCAGGGGCGCGCTCGAGCGGCTCTTTGCGCAGCTGTTCACCGGACTCGTCTATCCACAGATTTGGGAAGACCCGGTCGTCGACATGGCGGCGCTGCAGCTTGGCCCCGATGACAATGTGCTCTGCATTGCCTCGGGCGGCTGCAACATGATGTCCTATCTGACCCAGAGGCCAGCCTCCGTCACCGCGGTGGACCTCTCGCCGGCCCATGTCGCCCTCGGCAGGCTGAAACTGGCGGCCGCCCAGCATTTGGCTCAGCCGCAGTTCTTCGACTTCTTCGCGCGGGCCAACCGGGCAGAGAATGTCGCGATCTATGACGAAGTCCTTGCGCCAAGGCTGGATCCGGCAACGCGCGCCTATTGGGAAGCCCGCCCCTTCGGCAGGCGGCGGATCACTATGTTTGCCCGCGGCTTCTATCGCTTCGGGCTGCTGGGCCGTTTCCTCGGCGCCACGCAATCCGTCGCCCGACTTGGCGGGGTCGACCTGCGTAGGTTTCTGGCCTGCGACGACCTCGCGGCGCAACGGGCGTTCTTCGACAGCCGGATTGCGCCATTGTTCGATGCGCCAATCGTCCGCTTCCTTGCCCGCAGCCGCGCGGCGCTGTTCGGTCTCGGCATTCCTCCGGCGCAATACGAGAAACTGGCGGCCGATGGAGCCGGTGACGTGCTGCCCGTGCTGCGGGAACGGGCGCGCAAGCTGCTTTGTGATTTCCCCCTATCGGAAAATTATTTCGCCTGGCAGGCCCTCACGCGATCCTACGCGCCGGAGCCGCCGCGCGCCCTGCCGCCCTACCTCGATCCGGCGGCATTCGACGGCCTGCGGCTCAACGCGCCGCACGCCCGGGTGCTGAACCGCTCGCTGACCGAGCTGCTTGCGGACCTGCCCGCGGGAACCCTGCAAGCCTATGTCCTGCTCGACGCGCAGGACTGGATGACGGATGCGCAGCTAGACGCGCTTTGGCGTGAGATTTTCCGAACCTCGACCCCGGGTGCCCGCGTCATCTTCCGCACGGGGGGCGTGGCGGACATTCTGCCGGGCCGGGTCTCGCCAGAATTGCTCGCCCCCTGGGCGCGTGACGCGGCGGCCTCGGCGGCCGGCCACGCCGCCGATCGTTCGGCGATCTATGGCGGGTTCCACCTCTATCGCCGGATCGCCTAGAGCCATGGCGCAGGACCAGCACAGCCATGCCGCCTTGATGGATGCGACCTATCGCTATCAGCGACTGATCTACGACGCCACGCGCAGATACTACCTGCTGGGGCGCGACCGGCTGATCCGCGATCTGGCGCCGCCCACGGGCGCACATGTCCTGGAAATCGCCTGCGGCACCGGCCGTAACCTCAAGCGGATCGCGCAGCGTTATCCGGGATGCCACCTCTATGGGCTGGACATCTCCGAGCAGATGCTGCGAACGGCGCGCGCCAAGCTCGCCGGCCAGGCGATCCTCGCGCGCGCCGATGCCTGCGACTTCGATGCAAGCGCCCTGTTCGGCCGCGACCGCTTCGACCGGATCATCTTCTCGTTCAGCCTGTCGATGATCCCCGAATGGCGTGGCGCGCTCGCCCACGGGCTGGCCCATCTGGCCCCGTGGGGCGAGTTGCACATCGTGGACTTCGGCGACCAGGAACGGCTGCCGGACTGGTTTCGCGCCATGCTGCACGCCTGGCTCAGCCGGTTCCACGTCGCGCCACGGCCGACGCTGTTCGCCGACGCCGACTGTCTTGCCCACCGCGCCGGCTGCACCATCGAGCGGTTCAGCCTGTTCGGCGATTACACCCGCCAGATTCGCCTGCGGCGCTTCGGGACCGCCGGCGCTTCGGCGACCTGAACCATCGCTCGCGCCAGCAAGCCCCTGCAAGCTCCCAGACACCCCGGCCCACCGCTGCCCCTCCGCGCTGACGGTCTGGTTGGCGTGCCGAATGCCGCGCACGGCCCCGAGGGGCCCCACCCGGGGCGGAAAGCATTGCGGCGGCCCGAGGGCCGCCGCAAATCGTTCACCTGCGAGGGATCGCGGCCGGTCTCGCCGCACCCCGGGATTACATCTCGTCCAGCGCGTCGACGGCCGCCTTGAGGTCGTCCTTACTGACTTCCTTCTCGGTCACTTTGGCAGCGGCGACGATGTGGTCCACCACCTTGTCCTCGAAGATCGGCGCGCGCAGCTGCTGCTGCATCTGCGGGTTCTTCTGAACGAACTCGAAGAAGGCGCGTTCCTGCCCCGGATAGTTCCGCGCCTGGGCCAGAACGGCCTGGGTCATCTCGGCATCGGTCACCTCGATCTCCGCCTTGCGGCCGATCTCGGCGAGCAGCAGCCCAAGCCGCACGCGGCGATTGGCCAGCACGTTGTGCTCGTCGGTCACCGGGATGTCGCCATGGTCGTGGCCATGGTGGTCGTGATGCTCTTCGTGCCAAAGCTGATGGGCGATCTGCTGCGCTTCGGCCTCGACCAGCGAGGGCGGCAGCTCGAAGCTCACCAGTTTGTCGAGTTGGTCGAGCAGAGCGCGCTTCATCACCGCACGGGCCGCGCCGACATATTCGGCCTCGAGCCGCTCGGCGATCTGCTTCTTCAACTCTTCCAGGCTCTCGACGCCATATTTCTTGGCCAGTTCGTCGTTGACCTCGGCCGGCACGGGGGCCTTCACCTCCTTCACGGTGCAGGCGAAAACGGCGTCCTTGCCGGCCAGATGCGCAGCCTGATACTCGGCCGGGAAGGTCACCTTCACCTCGACCGCGTCGCCCGCCTTGGCGCCGATCAGTTGATCCTCGAAGCCCGGAATGAAGCT
>JAKAJW010000065.1 GCA_021813645.1 Pseudomonadota bacterium
CCGCCCGAGCTGGTCAGCGACGGCTGCGTGTTCCGGACCGCCTCGAACTAGCGCGCGACACTCTCCGCCCCCTTCTGGGCGGCGCGGCATGACGTCCTCAGGGGCACAGCACAGGTTCAGTCAGACCGTGGCCGATGCAGATGCCGACGAGGTGGGGGGCGACGCGGTTGTAGCGCCTCCGCGTCTCGCCTCGCCGGCAGCCACATGGGGCCATCAGTCGACGATCGTCGCCTCGGTGGCGGCGCGCAGTTCGGCCTCGTTCACCTCTTCGGCGCATTCGACGATCTTCAGGCCGCCCGGGACAACGTCGAGGACACCGAGATTGGTGATGATGCGATCGACGACGCCCTTGCCGGTTAGCGGCAGGGTGCAGGCCTTGAGCACCTTGGACTCGCCATGTTTGGACATATGGTCCATCACCACCACCACACGGCCGACACCGGCGACGAGATCCATCGCCCCGCCCATGCCCTTGACGAGCTTTCCGGGGATCATCCAGTTCGCGAGGTCGCCGGTTTCCGAGACCTCCATCGCGCCAAGGATCGCCATGGCGATCTTGCCGCCGCGGATCATCGCAAAGCTCTGCGCCGAGTCGAAATAGGCGGAATGCGGCAGTTCGGTGATGGTTTGCTTGCCGGCGTTGATGAGGTCGGCATCCTCATGGCCGGCGAGCGGGAAGGGCCCCATGCCGAGCATGCCGTTCTCTGACTGCAGCGTCACCGTCATCCCCTCGGGGATGTAGTTCGAGACCAGGGTCGGGATACCGATCCCGAGGTTCACATACATCCCGTCGCGCAGTTCCTGGGCGGCGCGGGCGGCCATCTGGTTGCGATTCCAAGCCATGATGTTCTCCTCAAGCCGCCTGAACGGTGCGATTTTCGATGCGCTTTTCGTGTTCGCCCTGAATCAGGCGATGGACGTAGATGCCCGGCAGGTGGATCTTGTCGGGGTCGAGCGAGCCGACCGGAACGATCTCTTCGACTTCCACCACGCAGGTCTTGCCGCAAGTCGCCGCGGGAACGTTGAAGTTGCGCGCCGTCTTGCGGAACACCACGTTGCCCGAAGTGTCGGCCTTCCAGCCCTTGACGATGGCGAGATCGGCGACGATGCCGCGCTCGAGAATATAAGTCTTACCGTCGAATTCCTTGTGCTCCTTCCCCTCGGCGATGACAGTGCCGACGCCGGTGGCGGTATAGAAGCCCGGAATGCCGGCGCCGCCGGCACGCATCCGCTCGGCCAGCGTGCCCTGGGGATTAAACTCCAGCTCCAGCTCGCCCGAGAGGTATTGCCGCATGAATTCGGCGTTCTCGCCGACGTAGGACGAGATCATCTTCTTGATCTGACGGGTCTGAAGCAGCAGGCCCAGGCCGAAATCGTCCACGCCAGCATTGTTCGAGGCGACGGTGATGTTCTTGGTGCCGGCCTCGCGAATGGCTGCGATCAGAAGCTCGGGGATGCCGCAAAGGCCGAAGCCGCCGGCGGCGATCAGCATTCCGTCGAAAAGCAGGCCGTCGAGCGCGGCGGCGGCTGTCGGATAGACCTTTTTCATGCGGCTCTCCCAATTATCTCCGGCCCCGGTTGTGGCGCGGGGGCAGAGAGCTGTCAATCGCCGCGGCGCGGCATCCCCCAAGGCGCCCCGGTCGGGGCGCCGGCTCGGCCGGATTTCGGCAAAGGGGCCGCGAAGCTGCGCGCAGGGCCGCTCAGGCCTTGCTGGCTTTCTTGGCGCGTGGGGCTGCCTTGGCCTTCGCGGCTGCCTTGGGTTTTGCTTCCGCCTTGGGCTTGGCCGCCTTGGGCTTGGCCGTCTTGCCGCGCGCGGACTTGCGCGCGCCGCCGCCCTTCGCCGCCTTGGCGGAGATCAATTCAAGCGCCTCGGTCAGCGTTAGCGCCTCGGGCTCGATGTCCTTGGGCAGCGTTGCGTTCACCTTGTCCCATTTGACATAGGGGCCATAGCGGCCGGCCATCAACTGCACCGGGCCGCCGTCGGGATGCTCTCCCAACTCTTTCAGCGGCGCGGGCGCGGCCGATCCGCGCGATCCGCGCGCGGCTTTCTGGGCCAGGACCTCGACGGCCCGGTTCATGCCGATGGTGAAAACCTCTTCGACCTCGGGCAGGTTGGCATAGGTCGCGTTGTGCTTCACATAGGGTCCGAAGCGGCCGATCCCGGCCTCGACCGGCGCGGCGTCGTCGGGATGGGCGCCGATAAGCCGTGGCAAATCCAGAAGCGCCAGCGCACGCTCCAGCGTCAGGCTGTCCGGCGCCCAACCCTTCGGCAGGCTGGCCCGGTCGGGCTTTGGCTGTTCGGCCGTGGCTTCGCCCCGCTGGACATAGGGTCCGAACCGACCCGAGCGCAGCGTGATGTCATTGCCTTCGCTGTCCTGGCCCAGCACCTTCCCGTCGATCTGCGCGGCCTCGTCGCCGCCGGGCGCGGAGAGCGCGCGGGTGTAGCGGCATTCGGGGTAGTTCGAGCAGCCGATGAAGGCGCCCCCGGAACGCGCCGTCTTCAGGTGCAACTGACCCTTGGCGCAGGTCGGGCAGACCCGCGGATCCGATCCGTCGGGACGGGGTGGGTACAGATGGGGCGACAGCACCTCGTCGATCTTGTCGAGCACCTCGCCGATGCGCAGGTCCGAAGTCTCCGCAATCGCGGCCGAGAAATCGCGCCAGAAACGGGCCAGCACCTCCTTATACGGGCGTGCCCCGGCGGAGATGTCGTCGAGTTCCTCCTCAAGATCGGCGGTGAAGTCGTATTCGACGTAGCGGCGGAAGTAATTGCTGAGGAAGGCGATGACCAGGCGGCCCTTGTCCTCGGGGATCAGCCGACCCTTGTCCTTGCGGACATAGTCGCGCTCTTCGAGCGTGGTCAGGATCGAGGCATAGGTGGAAGGCCGGCCGATGCCCAACTCTTCCATCCGTTTGACGAGCGTCGCTTCGGTGTAGCGCGGCGGTGGCTGGGTGAAGTGCTGCTCGGGGGTCACCCGACGCTTCTCCGCCGGCTCGCCGGCCATGATCTGCGGCAGGCGTGCGCCGTCGTCGTCGCCGTCGTCGTCGCGGCCCTCGTCGTAGACCGCCAGAAAGCCGTCGAACAGCACCACCTGGCCGGTAGCGCGCAGTTCCACTTGGCCATCGGCAGAAGCGATGTCCACCGTGGTGCGTTCGAGGCGCGCGGCGGCCATCTGGCTGGCAATGGTCCGCTTCCAGATCAATTCGTAGAGCCGACGCTGATCGGCCTCCGCGATGCGCAGCGTGTCGGGGGCGGCCGCCATGTCGGTCGGCCGGATGCATTCATGCGCTTCCTGCGCGTTCTTGGCCTTGTTTTTGTACATCCGCGGGGCGTCCGGGACGTAGCGGTCGCCGAAGCGCCGGCCGATCTCGGCACGGGCCGCCATCACCGCCTCGGGCGCCATGTCGATGCCATCGGTTCGCATATAGGTGATGTGGCCGGCCTCATAGAGCCGCTGCGCCGCCGACATGCAGGCCTTGGCGCCAAGGCCCAGCTTGCGCGAGGCCTCCTGCTGCAAGGTCGAGGTCATGAACGGCGGGTAGGGGTTGCGGCTGGCGGGTTTGGCCTCGACCGACTTCACCGCGAGGGCGCGAGAGCTGACAGCCTGGACCGCAAGCTCGGCCGCCTCGGCGGTCGGGATGTCGTAGCGTTCGAGCTTCTTGCCCCCGAGCACGGTCAGGCGCGCCTCGTACTCTTGGCCGCGCGGGGTCGCGAGGGTGGCGCCGACTGTCCAATACTCGCGCGCCTTGAAAGCCTCGATCTCCATCTCGCGCTCGACGACCAGGCGGAGGCAGACCGACTGCACCCGTCCGGCCGACCGGGCGCCGGGCAGCTTGCGCCACAGAACCGGCGACAGGTTGAAGCCGACGAGATAGTCGAGCGCGCGGCGGGCCAGATAGGCGTCGACAAGGGCGGCGTCGACTTCGCGGGGCGCCGCCATGGCCTCGGTGACGGCGGCCTTGGTGATCGCGTTGAAGGTGACGCGGCTGACCTTGGTGTCTTTCTTGATCGAGCGGGCCAACGCCTCCTTGAGATGCCAGGAAATCGCCTCGCCTTCGCGATCAGGGTCGGTGGCGAGGATCAGCGCGTTGTCGGACTTTAGCGCCTCGGCAATGGCGCGAACGTGCTTGCGGCTTTCCGCCGCGACCTCCCAAGTCATCGCGAAATCATGGTTCGGGTCGACCGAGCCGTCCTTCGGCGGCAGGTCGCGAACATGACCATAGGACGCCAGAACCGTATAGCCCGAGCCCAGATACTTGTTGATTGTTTTGGCCTTAGCCGGGGACTCTACGACGACGACTGGCATTGAACCCTCTTCCGGCGCGCCGGTGCGGCGGCGGCGCAAAATGTGGGGAAGGGTCCACCAATGTCAATGGAGCCTGCGGAAAAGTCGTCGCCGGTAGGTTGTGAAAGGGGCGCTGGCGCCGGTGCTGGCTCAGTTCAGCCGGGCGATCAGCCCGCCGGGCTGGCGTTGCACCTTGCCCTCCAACTCCAGCGTGAGCAGTTCCGGCGCAAGCGCCGCG
>JAKAJW010000279.1 GCA_021813645.1 Pseudomonadota bacterium
GTCAGCAGGCTGTGATGGGCGAAGGCCGGCGGCTCGGCGCCAAGCGCGCGGATGATCTGGATCTGGGTCGCGGTATTGGTCACATGGTCGGCGCCGCGGACGATATGGGTCACCCCCATGTCGGCATCGTCCACCGACGAGGCGAAGGTGTAGAGCACCTGGCCGTCGGCCTTGATCATCACCGGGTCGGAGACCGAGGCGGCGTCGATCGAGATCGGGCCCAGGATGCCGTCGGTCCATTCGATCCGCTCCTGGTCGAGCAGGAAGCGCCAATAGCCCGGCCGCTCGGCCCGCAGCTTGTCCTTCTCGGCCGCGCTCAGCGCCAGGCCGGCCCGGTCGTAGACCGGCGGCTTGCCCATGTTGAGCTGCTTTTTCCGTTTCAGATCAAGCTCGAGCGGGGTCTCGAACACTTCGTAGAACCGGCCCTTCTGGCGCAGGTCCTCGGCCGCCTCTTCGTATCGGCCGAGCCGGTCGGACTGCTTTTCCAGCCGGTCCCAGGTGATGCCGAGCCACTCGAGGTCCTGCATGATCCCGTCGGCGTATTCCTGCTTGGAGCGCTCCTGGTCGGTGTCGTCCAGCCGCAGGATGAAGGTACCGCCGGCCTTGCGGGCGATGAGATAGTTCATCAGCGCGGTGCGCAGGTTGCCGACGTGGATATAGCCGGTGGGCGAGGGGGCGAAACGGGTGACGGTCATCTTCGGGCTCCTGACAGGCCCGCTCTTCCACAAAGGCCCCGTCTTGTCCATATGATGCGGCGGAAGGAGCCCGGAAATGACCGAAGACGCGATGGCGGGCGCCGCCGAAGATGCCGAGGGCTGGGACGAGGTCGCGGCCCCGGATGCGGCTGTGATCGAGGCGCTGGCCCGCGCCGCGCTGGCGGCCCTGCCGGTGCCGTTCCGCGCCGCGGCCCAGGCGGTCAGCCTGCGCGTGGCCGAGCTGGCCTCCGAGGCGACGCTCGACGCGCTCGACATCGCCGATCCCTTCGAGCTTACCGGGCTCTACGAAGGCATTCCGCGGACCGAGAAATCGGTGCTGGATCAGCCGACCCAGCCCGATACGGTCTGGCTGTTTCGCCGCGCGATCCTCGACGAATGGATCGACCGCGGCGATGTCGCCTTGGGCGATCTGGTGGCCAATGTGGTGGTGCACGAGATCGCGCACCACTTCGGCTGGTCGGACGGCGACATCGCCCGCATCGACCGCTGGTGGGAATAGCCGCGGGCTCAGGCTGCGTTGGCGATGTCGAGCCGCACCAGCGTCTGGTTCAGCAGGATATAGGCGATTTCGCCGAAGGTGACCGGGCCGACGAACTGGCCGGTGCGCTGGCCTTCGAGATTGCCGTAGAGGTAGTTCAGGATGCAGTTGTAGGAATACTGGCCGGCGCCGCTCTCGCCGGCGCCTTCGGCGAAGGCCTGGACGTAGTTGCCGAGCGCGCGCGCCATGCGATACTCGATCCCGGCCTGGACGGGGGCGTAGAAACGCACCTCTCCCGCTTCGGGATCGACCGATTGGATCGCGACATTCACCAAGGCGCCGGCATAGTTGGCGACCAGCGGCAGTTTGGTGTCGAGCCCCTTCTTGGCGAAATAGCGCGCGAGGTTCACCCGCTTGCCGGCGACGACCGCGGTCCGCGCCGTGAAGCCGTCGGTTTCGAAGACGAAGCTGGTCTCTGGCGCGTCGGATTGGGCGAAGATGTTCAGGATGTCGAGGTCGACCCGGCTGCCCGGCGCCAGTTCGACATGCAGCAGCGCGGCGCCCTCGTTGTAGCCGCGGGCCAGGCCGCCGTCGAATACCATCGGGTCGCGGTTGCCGATCTCTTCCAGCTGCACGCCGGTTATCCAGCCAAGCAGCGGCTGATCGAACAGCCCCGGATAGTTCTGCCCCTTCATGGCGAATTCGGTATGCGAATCCGAGAAGGCGGGGATCATGATCAGGGTAAAGCCGTTCGGCCGATAGCCCTGGGCGATGCGCCCCAGTTCCCCGGTGCCGAGATGGCGCGTGGTCGCCCCGAGCGCCTGCGGGAAGGTGGTGCAGAACAGCTTCGTTCGCTCCATCATCCCGCCTTGGTCGGTCACGAAATAGACCGAGGTGCCGCCGACCCATTTGCCGGCCGGAAGCTGGGCCAGAAGCTCGGCCGCGCCGGCCACCGCCATGACGTGGCCGGCGCGGATACGCTCGGCCGCTTCTGCCACGGTAAGGACTTCGTTTTTCATCTTTTTCTCCACGCCGGACGGGCTCAGAACTTGGCCAGATCGGCCGTCGCAATACGATTCTTGACCATGAAGCTGCGAAGCTCGGCCACGCTTTCGGCAAGCTGCGTCGGGGCGCGTTTCACCTCGCTTCGCAGGCGGGCAATCAGGAAGCGCGTGGCCAGGGACGTGCCGGCGAGGTCCTGATCGGAGGATAGGACCCGCGACCAACACGGATCGTCTGCATCGGGAATCATGGCGCCCATCCGTATCGTTGCCGTTCCTCGACCCCTAGCGCGGCTGTCCTAATTCTTGGTTAGCCCGGTCCCGGCTATGCTATGGTTTCCGAGGGAAGGGCGCCCGAGAGGCTACCGATGCGCGCGACATTGGTCCTGCTGTCTCTGCTTTCCGCCGCCCCGGCCGGTGCCGGCCGCAGCGCGTTGCCGAGTTGCGGGCGCTGTCTGCCCATCGTTCCGGTCAACATCGTCGGCGCCCTGCCCGACGGCACGCCGGACGACCGCCGTGGCACGCTTGGGGCTATGGCCGGGCCGCTCGGGTTGACCCCGGTGGAGGCGGCGCGGCTGGCGGCCTCCACCGGGATCGTGCTGTGCGACACCGGGCAGGGCATGCGGCCGTTGGCCTCGGCCGTGCTGGTGGGCGACGCCAGCACGATCGCCACGGCGGCGCACGTGCTGCGCGACCCCAGCCAGGATGGCGCGCCGCTGCCGCCGGGCACCGCCTGCCAGTTTCGGAGCCAGGGCCAGCCGCAGGAGACGGTGGCGCTGCGGCTCGACGCGACCGAGGTGCTGGGCGCGGGCGGGCGCGCCGATATCTGGGACCCGAACGATTTCGCCGTGGTTCGGCTCGCCGCGCCCTTGCAGAGCATTCAGGCGCGCCCCTTCCCGATCGTTTCGCCGCCGGTCGACCCGGGTGCGGCGGTGATTCTGGTCTCGGGCTTCCAGGTCGACCTGCGCGACCGGCTCGGCGAGCGCCAGCCGATCGTACAGCTGGCGCATGTGGAACAGGCGGGATCGGCCGCGCCGGGCGAACCGCGGCCGATCTACCTGGCCGGTGCAATGGATGCCGGCGGCTCGGGCGGGGCGATGCTGGTGCGCACGGCGGGCGGGCTGGCGCTGGCGGGGATCGTCTCGACCACCGGGGCGGTCAACCGCAACGGCTTCGCCTTCAGTCTGCCGATGATGAGCTTCATCCGTGTCATCGCCGTCGAGGGCGACTTCCGCAGGGCGGTCGAAGGGCCGACGCGGCTTTCGCGCGCCGGCTCTTGTGCCGCGCGGGTTTCGCGCGTGTGCTGAATTAGCTCGGGTCGCGCCAGCGGTTCACGATCGGGTAGCGCCGGTCGAGCCAGAAGGCGCGGGTGGTCAGCCGGGTGCCGGGCGCCGACTGGAACCGCTTCCACTCGGCGCCGTAGAGCAGTCCTTCGACCTTCTTCACCGTGGCGCGGTCGAAGCCCGCCGCCACGATCTCGGCCACCGACTGCTCGCCCTCGATCAACCGTTCGAGGATCTGGTCGAGCACGGAATAGGGCGGCAGCGAATCCTCATCCTTCTGGTCGGCGCGAAGCTCGGCCGAGGGCGGCTTGTCGATCACCCGCGCCGGGATCACCTCGCCAGCCGGGCCCTTCATCCAGTCTCGGTGCTCGCGGTTGCGCCAGCGGCAGGTCTCGAAAACGCGGGTCTTGTAAAGGTCCTTGATCGGATTGTAGCCGCCGGCCATGTCGCCGTAGATCGTGCAATAGCCCACCGCCACTTCCGACTTGTTGCCGGTGGTCAAGAGCATCTCGCCGAACTTGTTCGACAGCGCCATCAGCAGGAGGCCGCGGAGCCGGCTTTGCACGTTTTCCTCGGTGATGCCCGGTTCGGTGCCGGCGAAGAGCGGCGCCAGCGCCTCGGTCACCGCGGCCTGCGGGCCGGAGATCGGCACGGTGTCGAGCCGGCAGCCGAGCGCCTTGGCCACCGCCGCGGCGTCCTCCAGCGAGGTGGGCGAGGTGAAGGTCGAGGGCAGCATCACGCAGCGGAGGTTCTGCGGCCCCACGGCATCGGCGGCGATGGTGGCGACCAGCGCCGAGTCCACCCCGCCGGAGAGGCCGAGCAAAACCTTGGAGATGCCGCTTTTCCCGAGGTAGTCGCGCAGCGACAGGACCATCGCGTGATAGTCCATTTCCCAGTCGTCTGGCTGCGGGCTCATGGCGCCCGGCAGGGCGCGCCAGCCCTCGGGCCCTTCCTCGAAGTCGATATGGGCGATCGCCTCCTGCATCGCCGGCAATTGCGCCGCAAGTTGGCCGCCGGGGTTCAAGACGAAGCTCGCCCC
>JAKAJW010000192.1 GCA_021813645.1 Pseudomonadota bacterium
GATGGACGTCTACGAGGCGCAGCACGGCACCAAGGTCGGCGACCACGAGATCCAGTTCATCTTCAAGGACAGCGGCGGACCCAATCCGGATGCGGCGAAGTCGGCGACGCAGGAGCTGTTGATCAAGGACCGGGTCAACTATCTCGCCGGCTATGTCTTCACCCCGAACGCCTTGGCCATCGCGCCGCTGATCAGCCAGTCGAAGACGCCGACGGTGATCTGGAACGCGGCCACCTCGATCATCAACGCCAAGTCGCCCTATTTCCTGCGGACCAGCTTCACCCTGCCGCAGGTTTCCGCGCCGATGGCCGATTGGGCGATTGCCAACGGGATCAAGACGGTGGTGACGGCGGTGACCGACTACGGCCCGGGGATCGACGCCGAGAAGGCCTTCACCAAGGAATTCGAGGCCAAGGGCGGTAAGGTCGTCGACGCGATCCGGATGCCGATCCAGACCACCGACTTCGGACCCTTCATGCAGCGGGCCAAGCAGGACAAGCCGAATGCGATCTTCTCCTTCATCCCGGCCGGCCCGCCGGCCTTCGCCTTCGTCAAGGCCTATTCTGACAACGGGCTGAAGGGCGACGGCATCAAGCTGATCGGCACCGGCGATATCG
This sequence comes from Pseudomonadota bacterium, assembly GCA_021813645.1. Taxonomy (GTDB): domain Bacteria; phylum Pseudomonadota; class Alphaproteobacteria; order Rhodobacterales; family Rhodobacteraceae; genus Solirhodobacter. Next base: position 618 of record JAKAJW010000192.1, read on the forward strand.
ACGACGAGACCACCCTGCAGGGGCTCGGCGACGCCGCGATCGGGGTGATCACCTCGCATCCCTATTCGGCGGCGCATGACTCGGCGATGAACAAGGACTTCCTGGCCGAGCTGAAGAAGCTGCACCCCGACGCCGTGGCGAACTTCGCCTCGATGGGCGCCTATGACGGGATGCATGTGCTCTACAAGATGATCGAGGCCGGCGGCGCCGATGGCGCCAAGGGCATGAAGGCGGTGATCGGCAGCACCTGGGAAAGCCCGCGCGGGCCGCTGACGCTCGACGCCAAGACCCGCTCGGTCACCGAGAACATGTATATCCGCGAGGTGGTGAAGGGGCCGGATGGCAAGCTCGAGAACAAGGAGATCGAGACCATCAAGGACGTGCCCGACGTCGGCTTTCCCGCAAACTGAGCTGAAGCCCGGCCTCGTGACCGCGGGGCCGGGCCGCCTGAGCCCGAGGACAGGATGAACCTGGTTCTTTCGATCATCACCGATGGCGTGTCCTTCGGGATGATCTTGTTCATGATCTCGGTCGGCCTGTCGGTGACGATGGGGCTGATGCGCGTCGTCAACCTCGCCCATGGCGGCTTCGCCATGCTGGGCGGTGCCTTCACCCATTGGGCGATGGTGCGGGCGGGGCTGCCTTTCCTGCCGGCGGCGGCGCTGTCTCTGGTGGTGGTGGTGCTGCTGTCGCTGCCGATGGAGCGGGTGCTCTACCGCCCGATCTACAAGATGGGCGAGCTGCCGCAGGTGCTGGCGACAATCGGTATCACCTTCCTGATGATCGCCAGCGTGGCCTATTGGCAGGGCTCGACGCTGCTGCCGATCAAGCTGCCGGCGGCGATGCAGGGCTCGGTCGACCTGGGTTTCCGCACCCTGCCAACCCATCGGATCTATGTGATGGTGGCGGGGATGCTGGTGATCCTGGGGCTGTTCTGGCTGACCGAGCGGACCCGCTTCGGCATCCGGCTGCGCGCCGCTGTCGACCATCCCGGGACGGCCGCCTGCCTTGGGATCGACACCTCCCGCATCTTCGCGGTGACCTTCGCGCTGGGGGCCGCGCTGGCCGCGCTCGGCGGCATCCTGGGGGCCGAGCTTTTGCCGATCGACGCCTATTATCCTTTGCGTTACATGGTTCTTTTCCTCACCGTCGTCGCCGTGGGCGGGCTGGGTTCGATCACCGGCTCCTTCGTCGCCGCGCTGGCGCTCGGCATCCTCGATACCGCGGCGCGCTATCTGTTTCCGGATTTCGGCACGATCTTCTTTTACGGCGCGATGTTCGTGATCCTCGGTTTGCGGCCGCAGGGCCTGATGGGGCGGGTCTGAGATGCGGCGCGCCCTGCCTTTCGCCGTCATGCTGGTGGTTGCGGTCGCGGCCTACTATGCCTTTCCCTACAATCTCGCCTTCCTGACCCGGATCGTGTTCACCATGATCCTGGTGCTGTCGCTCGACTTGCTCTTGGGCGTGACCGGCATCGACACGCTGGGGCAGGCCGCGCTCTACGGCTCGGGCGCCTATGCGGCGGGCCTTTTCGCCATCCATGTCTGGAACGACCCGCTGGCCGGGCTGGCCGTGGGCGCGCTGGCGGGCGCCACGGTGGCCTTCGTCTCTGGGCTGTTCCTGCTGCGGGCGCATGGGCTGACGCTGCTGATGCTGACCATCGCGGTGGCGGAGGTGCTCAAGGAACTGGCCAACAAGCTGGACTGGATCACCGGCGGCACCGATGGGCTGGGCGGCATCCAGATGGGTCCGGTGCTGGGGCTGTGGGATTTCGATTTCATTGGCCAGACCGGCTATATCTATGCCGTTTCGGTGCTTTTCGTGGTGGCGGCGGTGCTGAGCGTGGTCACCGGTTCGCCCTTCGGGCTGAGCCTGCGCGGCATCAAGGACAGCCCGGCGCGGATGCGGGCGATCGGCACGCCGGTCGGCCGGCGCAAGCTGGCGGCCTATGTGCTGGCGGGCGCGGTGGCGGGGATCGCGGGGGCGCTGGCGGCGCAGTCGACGGCGCTGGTCAGCCTCTCGGTCTATGATTTCCAGCTGTCGGCCGAGGCGGTGCTGATGCTGGTGCTGGGCGGCACCGGGCGGCTGTGGGGGGCGCTGATCGGCACCGCGGTTTTCATGACGGTGCATGAGGTGGCGGCCTCGGTCAATCCGTTCAACTGGTTGTTCGTGATCGGTTTCCTGGTGCTCGGCGTGGTCTATGCGGCGCCGCGCGGGCTGATCGGCCTGCCCGAGGAACTGCGCCAGATTCTGCGGAGGCTGAAATGAGCGCCGGGCTGGAAGTGCGCGGGCTGAACAAGGCCTTCGGCGGCCTGACGGTGGCGCGCGACATCAACCTCGATCTCAACCCCGGCGACCGCAAGGCGCTGATCGGGCCGAACGGGGCGGGCAAGTCGACCTTCACCAATCTGATCACCGGGATTCTGGAGCCGTCTTCCGGCTCGATCCGACTCGACGGGCGCGACATCGGCCGGCTGAGCGAGGCCCAGAGGGTGAAGGCGGGGATCGCCAAGACCTTCCAGATTACCAATCTTTTCAAAAGCCTGACGGTGCGCGACAACCTGCGCTTGCCGCTGTTGGAGCGCCGCGGGCTGACCGGTCGGCCGATCCGGCGGGCGGATCGCGACGGCGGGGTGGAGGATGAGGTCGAAAGCCTGCTGGCCCAGTTCCGGCTGAGCGATCTCGGCGACCGCACCGTGCAGCGACTGGCCTATGGCCAGCAGCGGCTGGTGGAGATGGCGATGACGCTGGCGCTGAAGCCGCGCATCCTGATCCTGGACGAGCCGGCGGCCGGGGTGCCTTCGTCAGAGAGCCCGCTGATCGCCGAAGCGATCGCCGGGCTGCCGCAGGATCTGGCGGTACTGATCATCGAACATGACATGGGGCTGGTGTTCCAGGTGGCGCAGCGGATCATCGTGCTGGTGGCCGGCGCGATCCTGACCGAGGGCCGGCCGGAGGAGATCGCCGCCGATCCACGGGTGCGCGACCTCTACCTGGGGGCGCATCATGGATAAGGTTCTGCTTTCGCTCAAGGATTTGCGGGCGGGCTATGGTCAGACCCAGATCCTGCAGGGCATCAACCTGGAGGTGCGGGCGGGCGAGCGGCTGGCGCTGATCGGCCGCAACGGGGTCGGCAAGACGACGCTTCTGGCGACGATCATGGGGCTGACCACGCTGCATGGCGGCCGGCTCGACTGGGAGGGGCGGGCGCTGGCCGGCCTGGCGCCGCATCGCCGCTCGGCCCTGGGGCTGGGCTTGGTGCCGCAGACGCGCGATATCTTCAAGTCGTTGACCGTAGAGGAAAATCTGATCGCCGGGATGCGCGGGGACGCGAGCCTGGAGGAGGCCTATGAGCTGTTTCCGCGGCTGAAGGAACGGCGGCGGAACGGCGGCGGGCAGCTCTCGGGCGGGGAGCAGCAGATGCTGGCGATCGCCCGGACGCTGATGGGGCGGCCGCGGCTTCTGATGCTGGACGAACCGCTGGAAGGCCTGGCGCCGGTGATCTGCGACATGCTGATGGGGGTGTTCGAGCGGCTGGCCGGCGAGGGCCGCACCACCGTCATCCTGGTCGAGCAACATGCGGATATGGCACTGCAATTCGCCGACCGCGGAGTGATCCTGGAAAGCGGGCGGATCGTCCATGAGGGCGAGGCCAAGGCGCTGAAGGCGGATGCCGAGACGCTCGGCCGCTTCCTCGGCCTCGGCGTCGCGGGCTAGGTTAACGACAGCTTACCCAAGCGGATCCGGCGCCGCCGGCGGCCGGCGGCGGGGCGTCGCGCTCGGCCCGGGCAGCGGCGCATAAGCGGCTGGCGGGCTTGGAAAAACCGCCCACCGATTTGGCACCGATTTGGCACCGATTTGGCACCGATTTTACACCGACGTTGGACCGACATCGGAC
>JAKAJW010000285.1 GCA_021813645.1 Pseudomonadota bacterium
CGCCCATCGTGCGCCGGATCAGCGCGCCATAGTCGAGCGGCAGCGGCGGCGGCTCGTTGCCGCGGGTATAGGGAATGCCGAGCCCGCCGCCGAGATCGACCCGCCGGATGTCATGGCCGGCGGCGCGCAGGCCGCGGATGAGCTCGGCGACCTTGGTGAAGGCCTCCTCGAACGGGGCGAGCTCGGTCAGCTGGCTGCCGATATGGACGTCGACGCCGACCACCTCGATCCCGGGCAAGCGGGCGGCCTCGGCATAGACCTCGGCGGCGCGCGAGATCGGGATGCCGAACTTGTTCTCTTTCTTGCCGGTGGCGATCTTGGCGTGGGTCTTGGCGTCCACGTCAGGGTTCACCCGCAGCGCGATCGGCGCGCGCAGGCCCATCCCGGCGGCCACTTCGGACAGCGCCCGCAGCTCCGGCTCGCTTTCCACGTTGAACTGGCGGATGCCGCCTTCCAGCGCGCAGCGCATCTCGGCGCGGGTCTTGCCGACGCCGGAGAAGACGATCCGCTCGCCCGGCACGCCGGCCGCCTTGGCACGCAGGTATTCGCCTTCCGACACCACATCCATTCCGGCGCCGAGATCGCCGAGCAGCTTCAGGATCGCCACGTTCGACAGCGACTTGATCGCGAAGCAGATCAGGTGCGGCAGCGGCGACAGCGCCTCTTCGAACAGCCGGTAATGCCGGATCAGCGTCGCCGCGGAATAGATATAGACCGGGGTGCCGACCTGGGCCGCGATTTCCGCGACCGGCACATCCTCGGCGTAGAGCACGCCGCCGCGATAGAGAAAATGGTCCATGAGCGCGGCTCATAGCAGAAGCCGGCCACTTTGCAATTCCGATCGCGGGCGCGGCAGGGCGGCGCTCAGAGATTCGCGCCGATGCCGATCTGGCCGGAGCCGGTGAGCGAGATGATCGGGCTCGGCGTCGCGCCGTTCGGGGCGACCGGCGCGCTTTCCACCCCGCAGGCGGCCAGTGCCAAGAGCGTCAGCAGCGCCAGCCACCTCATTTCAGCTGACCCTGCCAGCGCGCCACCTGGGCCCGCACCTGCGCCGGGGCCGTGCCGCCGTAAGAGGTCCGGCTGGCCACCGAATTGTCGACGCCGAGCACCGAATAGACCTCTTGCGTGATGCCGGGATGGCCGCTCTGCAGCTCTGCCAGCGACAGTTCGGACAGGTCGCAACCCTTCCGCTCGGCCAGGGCGACCAGGGAGCCGGTGACGTGATGCGCCTCGCGGAACGGCAGGCCGAGCGCACGCACCAGCCAGTCGGCCAGATCGGTGGCGGTCGAGAAGCCGGCGGCGGCGGCGGCGCGCAGCGCCTCGCGGTTGGCCACCATGTCCTCGACCATCCCGGTCATCGCGGCGAGCGACAACATCAGCGTGTCGGCGGCGTCGAAGACCTGCTCCTTGTCCTCCTGCATGTCCTTGGAATAGGCGAGCGGCAGCCCTTTCATCACGGTGAACAGCGCCATCATCGCGCCCAGGATGCGGCCGATCTTGGCGCGCAGCAGCTCCGCCGCATCCGGGTTGCGCTTCTGCGGCATGATCGAGGAGCCGGTCGAGAAGCGGTCGGACAGCCGCACGAAACGGAACTGGGCGGAGGACCACAGCACCAGTTCCTCGGCGAAGCGCGACAGATGCATGGCGCAGATCGAGGCGGCGGAAAGGAATTCCAGCGCGAAGTCGCGATCGGCCACGGCGTCGAGCGAATTGGCCATCGGCCGGTCGAAGCCCAGCGCCTGCGCCGTCGCCGCGCGGTCGATGGCGAAGGAGGTGCCGGCCAGCGCCGCGGCGCCCAGCGGGCATTCGTTCATCCGGGCGCGGGCGTCGCGGAAGCGCGCCGCGTCGCGGCCCAGCATCTCGACATAGGCCAGCATGTGGTGGCCCCAGGTCACCGGCTGGGCGGTCTGCAGATGGGTAAAGCCCGGCATCACCCAATCCGCCCCCGCCTCGGCCTGCTTGAGAAAGGCCTTCTGCAACGCCTCGATGCCGGCGATGGCGGCGTCGGCCTGATCGCGCACCCAGAGCCGGAAATCGGTCGCCACCTGGTCGTTGCGGCTGCGCGCGGTGTGCAGCCGGCCGGCGGGTTCGCCGATCACCTCCTTCAGCCGCGCCTCCACGTTCATGTGGATGTCTTCCAGCGCGGTGGAGAAGGGGAAGCTGCCCGCCTCGATCTCTGACAAGACCGTGAGAAGCCCTTCCCGGATCGCCTGCACGTCGCTAGAGCTAAGGATGCCCGCGCTGCCAAGCATGGCGGCATGGGCCCGCGAGCCCTGGATGTCTTGCGCGTACAGTCGCTTGTCGAAGCCGATCGAGGCGTTGATTGCCTCCATGATCGCATCGGGGCCGGCGGCGAAGCGCCCGCCCCACATGGCGTTCGCGGCGGGCTTTTGGCTATCGGGTCGGTCGCTCATCGTCTGGCCTTCCGGAGGGACTATGGGTCTTCGTTCCGCCGTGTTCTACGCGGCCCTCGCGCTGAGCGCAAACGCCGCCCTCGCCGATACGGCGGGGCTCAAGGCGCTGGCCACCGGCGACATGGCGAAGCTCGTCTTCGCCGAGGCGCCGATGCCCCTGCCGGATCTGCCGCTCACCGATGCCAGCGGGGCGGCGCATCGGCTGAGCCAATATCGCGGCAAATACGTGGTGTTGAACTTCTGGGCCACCTGGTGCGGCCCCTGCCGGCGCGAGATGCCGACGCTCGACCGGCTGCAGGCGGAGCTTGGCGGCGCCAAGCTGGCGGTGGTGCCGGTGGCGACGCTGCGCAACACCGTGGCGGGGGTGGAGCGTTTCTACAAGCAGGTGAAGGTGACCGACCTGCCGATCCGGCTCGACCCCGAGTCGGCGCTGGCACGCCATCTCGGCCTCTACGGCCTACCGGTGACGCTGATCCTGAACCCCGAAGGCGCTGAGATCGCCCGGCTGACCGGCGAGGCCGACTGGAACAGCGACAGCGCCAAGGCGATCCTGAAGGCGTTGATCGCCGGCGGCTGAGGCCGGCCCCAAGGCGGGCGCGTTACCGTGCCGGGGCGGCGGCCGGCCGGTCCGACGCCGCCGCAAGGTCCGCCGCAGCATCCTCGGGCAGCGCCTCCCCGGGCAGCGCATCCTCGGGCAGCGCATCCTCGGGCAGCGCCGGAGTTTCGGGCAGCGTCACCGGCGGGCTTTGCCGCGCCCGGCGCAGCTCGGCCAGCGCCAGCCCGGCGAGCACCAGGCCGAGGCCGAGCACGTGGTAGGGCCGCAGCGTCTCGCCGAGCAGCAAGAGCGACATCAGCGCGCCGAAGACCGGCACCAGATTGATGAACAGCCCAGCCCGGTTGCTGCCGATCATCCCGGTGCCCGCGATGAAGCAGGCCTGGGCGATCAGGCCGGGGAAGAAGGCGGCGTAGAGCACCACGGCCCAGCCGGTGGCATCCGGCCACTGCCCGGCACCATAGCCGGCCTCGAGCGCCGCGATCGGCATCGAGGTGAAGAAGGCGCCGGCCGAAATCGCCGCCATGAAGCTCAGCCAGTGCAACTGCGGCTTCCAGCGCAGCGCCACCGCATAGACGCTGTAGAACAGCACCGACAGCAGGATCAGCGCGTCGCCGCGGTTCAACTGCAGGTGCAAGAGCGCCGCCAGGCTGCCGTTCGAGGCGGTCACCAGCACGCCGGCGAAGGTGAACAGGAAGCCCGCGGCCTGCCCACGGCTGACCCGCACCCCGAAGGCGGCGAAGCTGATCAGGAAGATGAACAGCGGCATCGCCCCCTGCAGGATGACGATGTTCAGCGCCGTGGTGGAATGGGCGGCGAGGTAGAACAGGCCGTTGAAGGCGGTGAAGCCGATCCCGCCATAGGCGAAGAGCAGCGGCGCGTGGCGCCGGAGCACCGGCCAGTCCCGCCGCAGATGCGGCGCCGCCAGCAGGGTCGAGGCGGCCAGGCACAGGCCCCAGCGCAGCGCCGTCAGCATCATCGGGCTGATATGGCCGACCGCCAGCCGCCCGGCGATGGCGTTGCCGCTCCACAAGAGGGCGGTCAGGGTCAGCAGGGCATAGGCGCGCAGGGCCATCGGCGATCCGGCAGAAGGGGTGAAGAAACGATTCGCGGGCGGAAGGTAAGCTGGTTCGCCCGGCGCGGAAATCCACCGGCCGGGCGAATTTTTCGCCGACCGGGATTTGCCGCGCATGACCGACCTGCCGCCACGTCATGGCTGGCGCGGCCCGCGCCGCCGTTGACAAGGCCCGCGCCGCGGCGATCCTGCAAGGCGGGAGGATATTGGATGCCGTTGCCGGTGCTCTTGACCCTGGTCATCGGGGGGATTTCGCTGATCGGTCTGCTGTTACACCTGACCGGCCATTCCCGCCGGTTCGCGCTGGACAGCGAGGCGACCGCCCGCGCCCAATGGCTGCGCCACTACCCCGAGGACCGCATTCGCGCCGTGCTCTTGGCCAGCGACCGACGCGCCGCGCTGATCGAGACCGAGGCCGGCTTCGGCCTCGTCTGGTCTTTCGGCGCCGACA
>JAKAJW010000088.1 GCA_021813645.1 Pseudomonadota bacterium
CCTCGGTTGACATCCCGCCCCGGGCGGCGCAGAGAAGCCGGACCATACCCGCAACCGGGCGTTCCGTGGGCGCCAAACCGACGAGGAGAGCCGAGATGGCCCAGATTTTCCTCACCTTCCCCGATGGCACGATCCGGGACTACCCGGCCGGCATCACCCCCGCCGAAGTGGCCGCCTCGATCGCCCCCAGCCTGGCGAAAAAGGCGATCTCGGCCAATGTCGACGGCGCCCATTTCGACCTGCAATGGCCGCTTCAGGCCGATGCCAAGCTCCAGATCAACACCCTGGCCGACGAGACCGCGGCGCTCGAGTTGATCCGCCACGACCTCGCCCATGTCATGGCGCGCGCCGTGCAGGAACTCTGGCCCGAGGTGAAGGTGACGATCGGCCCGGTGATCCAGAACGGCTGGTATTACGACTTCGACCGCGCCGAGCCCTTCACCCCCGAGGATCTCGGCGCCATCGAGAAGCGGATGAAGGAGATCATCAACCGCCGCGACCCGGTCACCACCGAGGTCTGGGACCGCGAGCGCGCCATCCGCTACTACGAGGCCAACAACGAACCCTACAAGGTCGAGCTGGTCGAGGCGATCCCGGAAGGCCAGCCGATCCGGATGTATTGGCACGGCCATTGGCAGGATCTCTGCCGCGGCCCGCATCTGCAGTCGACCGGCCAGCTGCCGGCCGACGCCTTCAAGCTGATGAGCGTCGCCGGCGCCTATTGGCGCGGCGACAGCTCGCGCCAGATGCTGCAGCGCATCTACGGCGTCGCCTTCAAGAACCGCGACGACCTCAAGGCCTATCTGACCATGATCGAAGAGGCGGCCAAGCGCGACCACCGCCGCCTCGGCCGCGAGATGGAGCTGTTCCACCTGCAGGAAGAGGCGCCGGGCATGGTGTTTTGGCACCCCAACGGCTGGACCATCTGGCGCGAGCTCGAAGCCTATATGCGCCGCCGCCTGCGCGCCGCCGGCTACAAAGAGATCCGCACGCCGCAGGTGGTCGACCGCGTGCTGTGGGAGCGTTCGGGCCATTGGGAGGCCTATCGCGAAAACATGTTCATCGTCGAGGTCGACGAGGAAGGCGCCAAGGAAAAGCGGATCAACGCGCTGAAGCCGATGAACTGCCCCTGCCACGTCCAGGTCTACAACCAGGGCCTGAAGTCCTACCGCGACCTGCCGCTGCGGCTCGCCGAATTCGGCGCCTGCCACCGCTACGAACCCTCGGGCTCGATGCACGGGCTGATGCGGGTGCGCGGCTTCACCCAGGACGACGCCCATATCTTCTGCACCGAGGACCAGCTCGAGGCCGAATGCGCCAGTTTCCTCGGCCTTCTGTCCTCGATCTACCGCGACCTCGGCTTCGAGAAGTTCGACATCAAGCTCTCGACCCGGCCGGATGTCCGCGTCGGCTCCGACGCGATCTGGGACAAGGCGGAAACCGCGCTGGCGGCGGCGATCGAGAAGGCCGGCTATGCCTATGAGCTGAACCCGGGCGACGGCGCCTTCTACGGACCCAAGCTCGACTTCAAGCTGACCGACGCGATCGGCCGCGAATGGCAGTGCGGCACCTTCCAGGCCGACTTCAACCTGCCGGTGCGGCTCGACGCGGAATATGTCGGCGAAGACGGCATGAAGCACCGCCCGGTGATGCTGCACCGCGCCATCCTCGGCAGCTTCGAGCGCTTCCTCGGCATCCTGATCGAGCATTACGCCGGCAAGATGCCGTTCTGGCTGGCGCCGCGTCAGGTGGTGGTGGCCTCGATCGTCTCGGATGCCGACGCCTATGTCGAAGAGATCACCGCGGCGCTGAACGCCCGCGGGCTCCGCGCCGAGGCCGACACCCGCAACGAGAAGATCAACTACAAGGTGCGCGAGCATTCGCTGGGCAAGGTGCCCGTGCTGCTCGCCATCGGCCAGAAGGAAGTGGCCGAACGCACGGTCTCGATCCGCCGGCTCGGCGACAACCGCACCGAAACTGCGGCGCTCGACGCCGCGCTGGCCGCGCTCACCGCCGAGGCGGTGCCGCCTGACCTGCGCTGATCTCTCCGATGCCGAACCGGCCCGCCGCGGCAGCCGGCCCCGTCGCGCTCAATGCGCGTCGGGCTGGCGGGCGGCCAGGGCCAGCAGCCCGCCCAGCGCGCACATCGCGATCGGGAACATGGTGAAGACGCCGAAGCCGAAGGCCCAATACATGCCGACGGCCGAGGCGAGCATCAGTGCCGCCGCCGCCAGGTTGCGCGACCGCGCCATCGCCCCGCCGGCGATCGCCAGGATCGGCGCCACCAGCCCGGCCGCCTTGATCAGCGCCGGATTCTGCACCTGGCTGACGAAGCCCTGCAGCTCGTCGCCGTAGTTTGCCAGCAAGACGGTATAGCCATAGCCGAAAAAACCGACCACCATACCCCACAGACCGCCGACGATTCCGAGAATCAGTGCCGAGTTCCGCATCACGCCTCCGCCGTATTTCCGCCGATATAGGCGGCGAGACTGCGGCAAGGAAGCCCCAGAAGGCTCGACTTGTGTTCTCTGCCCCGCTGCAGAGGCCCAAGATTACTTGATTCTTCTCACGGATGCGTCATCATGGGCAATAGTGACAACCGCTTCTCAAAGACCGCCTCCTGTTTCAGGCAGCCGGAATGACTTGGAAGACCGGGCTGCACGTCCCGCCGCAAACCCGCGTCGGGAAGGTTGACTGAAGGAGAAGACGGCATGCCGACTGGCACCGTAAAGTGGTTCAACAGCACGAAGGGCTATGGCTTCATCGCCCCGGACGACGGTGGCAAGGACGTTTTCGTCCACATCTCCGCCGTGGAGCGTGCTGGCCTGAAGGGTCTGAACGACAATCAGAAGATCGGCTACGAGTTGACCTCGGGCCGCGACGGTCGGTCCTCGGCCTCGGATCTGAAGCTGCTCTAAGTAGCCTGGCAACGGGCGGCTTGCCGCCCGAATGACCGAATCGGACAGCGGGGAAGCCCGGGCACTGCTCCGGGCTTTTCACTTCGGCCGGTTTTTCCCGCGCCGCCCGGTCGGGGCGGCTTGCCTCCCCCGTCTCGCCCCGCGATAACGGCGCCAGCGAAACGGAGGCTTTCATGCGTATTCTGTTCACCGGCGGCGCCGGCAAGGCCGGCCGCCACGTCGTGCCCTATCTGCTCGAGCAGGGCCACCGCGTCCTCAACCTCGATCTCAAGCCGCTCGACCATCCCGGCGTCGACAACCTGATCGCCGACATCACCGACTCCGGCCAGATGTTCAACGCGATGACCGCCTATGCCGGCTTCGACGAGTTGGAGCCCGGCACCGGCACCCCGCGGTTCGACGCCGTGGTGCATTTCGCCGCCGTCCCCCGCATCCTCATCAACCCCGACAACGAGACCTTCCGCGTCAACACCGTCGGCACCTACAACGTGATCGAGGCGGCGGTGAAGCTCGGTATCCGCAAGATCGTGGTCGCCTCGTCGGAAACCACCTACGGCATCTGCTTCGCCGACGGCCCGCGCGCGCCCAAATGCCTGCCGCTGGACGAGGATTACGACATCGACCCGATGGACAGCTACGGCCTGTCCAAGGTGGTCAACGAGGCCACCGCCCGCGCCTTCGCGCTGCGCTCCGGCTTCGACATCTACGCGCTGCGGATCGGCAACGTGATCGAGCCGCACGAATACGAGACGCTGTTCCCCGGCTTCTTCGCCCGCCCCGAGGTCCGCCTGCGCAACGCCTTCTGCTACATCGACGCCCGCGACCTCGGCCAGATCACCGATCTCTGCCTGAAGACGGACGGGCTCGGCTTCCAGGTCTTCAACGCCGGCAACGACGACAATTCGGTGGCGCTGAGCACACCGGAGATCCTCGCGCGCTTCTACCCCGGCGTGCCGGTCACCCGTCCGCTCGGCGAGCGCGAGGCGCTGTTCTCCAACCGCAAGATCCGCGAGGTGCTGGGCTTCCGCGAACAGCACCCCTGGCGCCGCTACGTCAGCCCCTGAGCGATCCCGCCCGGGCCCTGCGGCCCGGGCGGCGCCGAAGGCCGCGCCTCACTCCGGCTCGGCCATCCGCATCGCCCACATCGCCTTGAACGCCGGCCGCGCCTGGGCGCGGTCGTACCAGGCCTTCAGCCGCGGGAACTCGGCCAGCAGCGTCGGATGGGCGGCGGCATAGCGCAGGCATTCGGTGGTGTTCACATCCGCCGCGGTGAAGCGGTCGCCGACCAGCCAGTCGTGCTCCGCCAGATGCGCGTCGAGCCGCCGCAGCGGCCGGCGCAGCTTCTCCGCCGCCACCGCGATCGCCGCCTGCCCCTCGGGAGTCGCCGCGCCGCCGTCGCGGGCGACGAACATGATCTCCAGCGCCGGCCCCTCGATGCCGGTCGCGGCATGCAGCGCCCATTGCACCATCAGCGCCTCTTCCGCCAGGTCCTGCGGCCCCAGCGCGCCGCCGTATTTCTGCGCCAGATACAGCACGATGCCAAGCGACTCGGTCAGCACCAGATCGCCGTCC
>JAKAJW010000432.1 GCA_021813645.1 Pseudomonadota bacterium
CGCCAGTCGGCGCGCGCGAAGCCGATCGTGCCGATCACCGGACCAAGCAGCATCCGCCCCAGCAGCGTGTTGTTCGCCCGCAGCAGCCGCCGCTGCCAGCGCGGCAACCGGGCCCAGACCTCCGGATCGAGGAAATTCGTCTCCGGGTCGTCATAGGGATCGGTCAGCAGCGGGTCGTGGTGATGCGCCAGATGGGTGTCGCGGAAGCGCAGATAGGGCACCCAGACCGTCAGCCCGGGGAACACCAGCGCCTCGTTCAGGCGGCGATTGCGGAACGGATGGCCGTGCAGCGCCTCGTGCTGCAGCGAGGAGAACTGTGCGATCGCCACCGCGGCGACCAGCACGGCGAGCGCCGGCGCCCCGGCGGCGAGCACGGTGGTGGCCAGGCCCCAGAGGCCATAGGTGGCGGCCAGCATCGCCAGCGTCGGCCATTCGAATTCGCGCCGGCTTTGATCGCGCACCCGCAACACTCCGTTATCTTTCCCTTTTTCAGCAGCTTATCAGCCGATGCCGCGGCGCAGAATTCGGAAGATGCGCAACAAAACCTCAACAGATGTGATAATAATCACCAAATGACGCAGCGACTCGACAAACGTCACCGGGCCCAACTGTTCCGCGACCGGCTCGCCCGCGCCATGGCCGAGAAGGCGATGACGCAAAGCGCCCTCGCCCGGCGCGTGGGGGTGGACCGCTCGACCGTCTCGCAGCTGCTGGCCGACGGCATGGCACGGCTGCCCAACGCCCAGGTGGCGGCCGAATGCGCGGCGGCGCTCGGCGTCTCGGCCGACTGGCTGCTCGGCCTGACCGAACGGCCGGAACGGCTCGCCGATCTGATGGCCACCTCGGTCAACCTCACCGAGGCGCCGCGCGCCCTGATCGACGAGCGGATCTTCGCCTGGCACAAGGAGGCGGCGGGCTACAAGATCCGCTACGTGCCGGCCACCCTGCCCGACATGCTGAAAACCCGCGAGATGCTGCGTTGGGAATACGAGCCCGACCTTGGCCGCACCGCCGAACAGGCGATCGGCGCCTCCGAGGACCGGCTGCGCTGGATGGCCGGCGCCCGCTCGGATTACGAGATCGCCGTGCCGCAGCACGAGATGCAAAGCTTCGCCGCCGGCACCGGCTATTATGCCGACCTGCCGGCGGAGGTGCGCGCGGCCCAACTCGACCGGCTGATCGAGCTGACCGAGCAGCTCTACCCCTCGCTCCGGCTGCATCTGTTCGACGCCCGCCGGGTCTATTCGGCGCCGCTCACCGTTTTCGGTCCGCTGCTCGCCGTGCTCTACCTCGGCCGCTACTACCTCGCCTTCCGCGACAGCGACCGGGTCGCCAGCTTCACCCGCCAGTTCGACGGGCTGGTGCGCGAGGCGGCGGTGGATGCCCGCGACATGGCCGGCTATCTGCGCGCCCTGCGCGACAAGCGGCCCGGCCCGGCCTAGCGCAACGGCGCCCGCAGCGCCTTCGGATCGTAGCCGTTCAGCGCCAGCACCTGCTTGGCCGCCGCCAACCGTGAGCGCGACAGCTGCGGCCCGCGGCTCAGGATCGCCGCGAAGGCGCCGGAGGGCGTGCCGAGCACCAGCACCCGGCCCTCTTCATCGGTCCAGAGCACCCACCAGGGCTGGCCCAGCCGGCCCGGCAGGTCGAGCTTGAATCGCCCGGCTGCGCGTTCCTGCCGGGCGACGACCGTGCGCGCACCGACCCCGGCGCATTCGGCCAGGGTGATCTCGACCCGGCCGGGCGCCAGCGGCGCGATCCGGCTCACACCGGCGGCGCAGCCGCTTTGCGCCGGGTCGTAGATCCCCGCCACCTCGTGCCAGTCGCCGGCGAGCCGGTTCAGATCGACGGCGGCGAGCGAGGTCATCTCCACCTGCATGTTGCGGTAGCCCACCGGCCCGGGTGGCGGGGCGCAGGCGGTCAGCAGGCCGGCCAGCGCCAGGCCGAATGCGACGATCAGTTGACGCATTGCGTGATCACCCGGCCCTGGTCGTCGAGCAGATCCTGGCAGCCGATCAGCGGCGTGACCGGGGCGCATGTCCGGCTCTTGGCCAGGCAGCCGGCGGTGCATTGGAAGGCGCGGCTACAGGATTGGCCGGCATCCGGCGGGGTGTGGAAACACAACATGCCGTGGCCGGGGCTGCCCGCCCAGCGGCCGCCGCCCGACAGGCATTGCTGGCGCGCCTGATCGACCGCCGCCTGGCCGACCGGCGGCAGCGGCGCCGGCCCGCGGCCCAGGCAGCCGGCCAGGGTCAGGCAGGCCAGAACGGCAAACAGGACGGCTCGCATCTCGCCTCCGCGACGCTTTCGATGGGATCGGGGCCGCAGAGGACCCCGATTCCGCGCCGCATGCAAGCCCCTGCCGCCGCCGGTCAGGGCCGGATGTAGGCGAAGCCCTCTTGCTGCAGCTCGGCCAGCCGCACCACCCCGGCCGGCACCACGGTCGCCTCTTCCAAGAGGTCGAGCTTGTGGCCGGCCGCCTTCTCCATCTTGGACAGCGTGTTGTTGCAGGCGTCGAACTTCACCTCGGGATGAGCGAGCTGGATCGCGCCGATCCGTTCGGCCACCGGGCTCTTGCCCTTCAGGTACATGTTCAGCCCCGGACCGAAGGCCACCACCTCGATCTGCGCGGTGTCGCCCTGTGACTTGTAGTAGTCGAGCACATTCTCGACGTTGTTCAGGGTGAGGTTCATCACCGCCGGGTCGTTCTCGTCGACCTGAAAGGCGAGCTTGTGGGTCTGGCCCTGGGCATAGGCCGAGCCGGCGGTGATGGCGACCACCGCAAGGCTCGCAAGCAATTTGTTCATCGGTTTCCTCCCTTTTCCGAGAGCCCGAGTATATGCGATCGAGGGCATGTGTCTGCCCCAAACTTGGGCCTGGTTCAGAACGGCAGCGGGTGCGCCCGATGGGCCTGTTCGATCTCCGCCAGAACCTCGGCCGACAGCACCAGCGCCTCGGCCGCCAGAGCGGTCTCGAGCTGCGCGAGCGTCGTCGCGCCTAGGATCGGGATCATCGGCCAGGGCCGGGTCAGCACCCAGGCCAGCGCCATCTGCGCCGGGTCGAGCCCGTGGCGCGCGGCGATCTCCAGATAGGCCGCCACCGCCGGGAAGACCTGCGGCGTGATCCGCCCGCCCAGGTTCGGCGTGCGGCCCCGGCGCGAGCCCTCCGGCGTCGCGTCGCCCTGGTATTTGCCGGTCAGCAGCCCGGCCGCCAGCGGCGAGAAGGCCAGCAGCGGCAACGCCTCGTTGTGGCAGAGCTCGGCCATGTCGGTATCGGCCAGCCGGCACAGCAGCGAATATTCGTTCTGGATCGTGGCGATCCGCGGCAGGCCGTGCTGCTCGGCCAGCCGCAGCCAGAGCGCGGCGCCCCAAGTCGTCTCGTTCGACACCGCGAAATGGCGGATCTTGCCCGCCGCGATCAGGCCCTGCGCGGTCTCCAGCAGCTCCAGCATCCCGGCCTCGGTGGCGGCGCGGTCCTGGGTCGAGGGATCGAAGTCCCAGTTCTGGCGGAAATGATAGGCCGGGCGATTGGGCACATGCAGCTGGTAGAGGTCGATCACCTCGGTCTGCAGCCGCCGCAGCGACCCCTCGACCGCCTCGACCATCGTCGCCGCCGTCGCCGGCGCGCCGCAGCGCACCGCGTTCTGGCCCTGGCCGCTCAGCTTGGTGGCCAGCACGATCTCGTCGCGGCGGCGGGATTTGGCGATCCAGTTGCCGATGATCTCCTCGGTCTTGCCCACCGTCTCGGGCCGCACCGGCTGGGTCGGATACATCTCGGCGGCGTCGAGGAAATTGATCCCCGCCGCCAGGGCGCGGTCGATCTGGGCATGGGCCTCGGGCTCGGGCGTCTGGCCGCCCCAGGTCATCGTGCCGAGGCAGAAACGCGAGACGGTGAGGCCGGTGCGGCCAAGCGGGATCATCTGCATGGGAAGCCTTTCCTGTTCGGCGCCGAACCTAGCGGCCAGGGCGGCGAGGGCAAGCCGAGGACTTGAGAACATAAAGCGAACATCATAGACTGTGGCCATGGAAACCCATGTTCTCAGCCGCCGGGGCGACCGGCCGCGATCCGGGCTCGCGGTGCTGCCGGGCATCGCGCTCGCTCGCGGCCGGGTGCATGAGATCTGCGGCTCGGCGCGGCGCAGCTGGGCGGCGATGGTGGCCGGCGCCACCCAGGCCCCGGGCGCCGCGCCGATGGCCGATCCGGTGCTCTGGATCCGCCCGACCTGGCTCGCCGACCGGCTCTACCCCCCCGCCCTGACCGGCTTCTTCGATCCCGGCCGGCTGCTGGTCGCCGCCCCGCAGCGGGCCGAGGATCTGCTCTGGTGCGCCGAGGAGGCGCTGCGCAGCGGGCTGATCGGGGTGGTGGTGGCCGACCTGCCGGCGCCGCCCGGCCTGACCCCGGTGCGCCGGCTGCAACTGGCCGCCGAGGCCGGCGCGGCGGCCGGGCGGCCCGGCCTCGGCCTGCTGCTGACCCCGGGC
>JAKAJW010000097.1 GCA_021813645.1 Pseudomonadota bacterium
CATGGCCGAGGCGCAGGTCGCCGGCTATTTCGCCGGGCAGCGGCAGGCGTTCGACCTGCCGCTGGCCCCCGCCGGCGGCGCGCTGCAGCAACGCTTCCTGGCGATCCTGCTGGCGATCCCCTTCGGCGAGACCCGCCGCTATGGCGAGATTGCCCGCGAACTCGGGGTCAGCGCGCAGGCGGTGGGCCAGCTCTGTGGCGCCAATCCGATCCCGATCCTGATCCCCTGCCACCGGGTGCTGGCGGCCAGCGGCCTCGGCGGCTTCTCGGGCGGGGCGGGGGTGGAGACGAAGGTGGCGCTGCTGAAGCTCGAAGGGGCGGCGGGGCTGCTGATCTGAGCCGGACTAGCGGCGCCGTTCGACCGCGCCGGGACCTCAGGCGCGGGCGGGGAAGAGCTGCTGCGCGATGCCGGCGAAGGCCAGGTAGAGGCTGGTCAGCGAGAGCCCGGCATGGGCCAGCATCCCGGCCTGGAAGTTCGATCCGGCCGACCAGGCGGCGAAGGCCGTCCAGGCGAAGGCCATCGGCAGCGACAGGTTGCGCCAGCGTTCGGTGCGCACCGGGTGGATGAACTTCAACCGGGTGAACATGGCCGCCGACAGAACCACCACAACCGCCAGCGTGACCCAGAAATCAGGCTTCAGCGCGAAGATCACGATCGCCACCATGTTCCAGCATCCGGGGAAGCCGGAAAAGGAATTGTCCTTTGTTTTCATCCGGGTATCGGCGAAATAGACGACGCTGCCATAGGTGATCACGATGATCGCGATCCAGCCCGTCCAGCCCGGCAGCAGGCCCGATTTGAACAGCGCATAGGCAGGGATGAAGACATAGGTGAGGTAGTCGATGATCAGGTCGAGCAGCACGCCATCGATCTGCGGCGCGTATTTCTTCACCTGGAAACGGCGGGCCAGCGGGCCGTCGATCCCGTCGACTATGAAGGCCACGACCAGCCAGAGGAACATCAGCGACCACTTCGCCTCGACGGCGGCAAGCATCGCGAGGATGGAGAACACGGCGCCGGTGGCCGTGATCAGATGGACGCCGAAGGCAAGCTGCTTTTCGCTCATGCCAGTTTCATGACGGAAACCGGCCGGGGTGGCAATGGGCCACCCGCGTCTGCGATGCGCGGCGGCCCTCAGGCGGTCAGCGACAGCCTGCCGCCGGCCACGGCCTGCGCCGCCCGGCCGTTTGCCGATTGGGTGGCCGGGGCGGCGATGCTGAACAGCGTCTTCGCCGAGGGGGCGAGCAGGCCCGGGGCGCCGAGCGCGCTGGCGATGCTGGTGGCGCTGTCGGACGGACTCGGTTGTGACTTGCTGGAGGCCGGCGCGGCCGTCTGATCGGCGAGCAGCGCCTGGACGATGGCGCCGATCGCGCTGTTTTCGCCAGCGGCGGTGATCTGGCTGACCTGAATGCGCCGATCGTCGGCGCTTTGGCCCGCGTCGCGATCGCCGTCGCGGTCGGAGGGCGCGGCATTGGTCGCGGGGCGGGGACCCTGGCTGTTTCCCGGCGCCGTAGGCGGGGCGGGGGAAGCATAGGGGGTGACAATGGACAGAGCCGGGATCGACATCGGGCAAACCCTTCGGCAATCAACCTGAGCCCAGGCTGCGCCCGAGGTATTGAGAAACCGTTACCCGGCGCAATTTTAGCCAGATTGCCCGGTGCCAAGGGGCGCTTGGGCGGCGGTCAGGCGCGCGGGTGGGCGGCTTCGTATACATCCATCAGCCGGGCGGCATCCACCGCGGTATAGGCCTGGGTCGTCGACAGCGAGGCATGGCCGAGCAGTTCCTGGATCGCCCGGAGATCGCCGCCCGCGGCCAGCAGATGGGTGGCGAAGGAATGCCGCAGCGCATGCGGCGTGGCGCTGGCCGGCAGGCCCAGACGATGGCGCGCGCCCTCCATCGCCTTGGCGATCAGCCGCGGCGAGAGCGGGCCGCCTCGGGCGCCGCGGAACAGCGGCGCGGCCGGGTCGAGCGCGAAGGGGCAGAGCGCGCAGTAACGGTCGACCGCGCTGCGGGCCGCGGGTAGCACCGGCACCAGCCGCTCTTTGCCGCCCTTGCCGCGGATGCGCAGCATGTCAGGCAGCGGCGCGGCGGCGGCGGGGAGCGAGAGCGCCTCGGAAATCCGCAGGCCACAGCCATAAAGCAGCGTGACCACGGCGGTATCGCGGGCGGCGATCCAGTCGGCGCGGGCCTCGGCGCCGACCTCGTCGAGCATCGCGCGGGCGGCGTCTTCGGCCAGCGGGCGGGGCAGCTTGCGGCGGTACTTCGGGCCGCGGGCGGAAAGCGCGGCGGTGGCCTCGGCGCCCTCGCGGTCGGACAGCCAGCCCAGGAAGTTGCGCACCGAGGACAGCGCGCGGGCGAGCGAGCGGGCGGAGAGGCCGCGGCCGCGTTCATGCGCCATCCAGGCGCGCAGATCGGTTTGGGACAGGTCGGCGAGCGGCCTCAGCCCGACCGGGCCGCCGAGGTGGCGGCTGAGGAAATCGAGAAAGCCCGCCACGTCGCGCCGATAGGCGTTGAGCGTGTTGGGTGCCCGGCCGCGGAGCGCGCCGAGTTCGGTCAGCCAGCGTTCCAGCGCGTCGCGCTCGGCCTCGGACAGCGCCAGGCTCATGCGAGGTAGCGGCGCATGACTCCCTCGAAGACGCCGGAAAAGAAGGCAAGCAGATCCGTGCCTTGCGAGGGTTTGAAGTGATGCGGATCCTCGGCGCCGAAAGCCAGGAGCGCCGGCAGCCGGCCCTGGCCGAGGTTCAGCGTCATCAGCGCCTCGGAATGGATCCAGGCGGCGGCCTCGCCATAGATGCCGCCGTTCTCGGGCTGGACCTGGCGCAGCGTCACCGGCCGGATCGGAATGCGCCGGCCAGCGCGGACGTAGCTTTCGACGAAGCCCGGCGCGGCCAGATGCAGGACGCCCGAGAGGTGCCTGAGGCCGGCTTCCTCTTCGGGTTGGGCGGTCTCCAGCACCAGCCGGACGGCGTCGATCCGCAGGGTCTGGGCGACCTCGGTGCCGAGGTTCATCAGGAAGTCCTCGAAGCTCGGCGGTTCGAGCAGTTGGAGGATCGCGCGATGCACCTGATTGGTGCCGGCGAGGTTTTCGTAGGCGGCGGCGATCACCGAGCGGTGGGTGTCCTCGAGCCGCTCCAGGCGCGCTTCGAGCCGCTCCATCGCAATGCCGCGCAGATCGACCACATTGGAGCCGAAGGCGCGTTCGTTGGCGGCCACCAGCGCCCGCATCAGATCCAGATCCTCTAGGACCAGTTCTGGCTCGGCCAGGATGCGATCGCGCAACTCGTTGTTAATCGTCGCTGTTTCAGCCATGCCCCGCCTCAAAGCTACCTCGGTCCGCGCGGTTTGCCCGCGGCTTTGCATCGACCCTACACGAATGCGGGAGCCTCTTTCCAGCGCTTTGGCGGCGGTCAGCCGGCTTCGCTGTCGAGCTGTGCCATCTGGGGCGCAGCGTAGCGGGTGCCGTGGGCGGCGCCGGGCGGGATCGCGGCTTCGAGCCGGGCGATCTCGCCGGGGCTGAGTTCGATCGCCAGGGCGCCGAGCGCCTCGTCGAGCTGGTCGCGGCGGCGGGCGCCGACCAGCGGGACGATGTCGCCGCCCTTGGCCAGCGCCCAGGCGATGGCGATCTGGGCGGGGCTGGCGGCGCGGTCCTCGGCGAGGCGGCCGAGTTCCGCGACCAGGGTGAGGTTATGGGCGAGGTTGTCGCCTTGGAAGCGCGGGTAGCGGGCGCGCAGATCGCCCGGGCCGGCGGCGGTCCAATGGCCGCTGAGCAGGCCGCGCGACAGCACGCCATAGGCGGTGATGCCGATTCCGAGGCGCCGGCAGGCGGGCAGGATGCGATCCTCTATGCCACGGGAAATCAAGGAATATTCGATCTGCAAATCGGCGATCGGATGAACGGCGGCGGCGCGGCGGAGGGTGTCCGGGCCGACTTCGGACAGGCCGATGTGACGGACGTAGCCGGCCTGCACCAGATCGGCGATGGCGCCGATCGTCTCTTCGATCGGCACCGCGGGATCGAGCCGGGCCGGGCGGTAGATGTCGATATGGTCGGTGCCGAGCCGCTGGAGGCTGTAGGCGCAGGCCGTCTTCACCGCCTGCGGCCGCGTGTCGTAGCCGAGCCAGGCGCCGTCCGGGCCGCGTTGGGCGCCGAACTTCACCGACAGCAGAACCCGGTCGCGCTTGCCCCTAAGGGCTTCTGCCAGAAGCATTTCATTATGGCCCATGCCATAGAAATCGCCGCTGTCCAGCAGGGTGATGCCGGCTTCGAGCGCGGCGTGAAGGGTGGCGATGCTTTCGGCGCGGTCGGCCGGGCCATACATCCCCGACATGCCCATGCAGCCGAGGCCGAGGGCGGAGCTTTCCGGGCCGGTGAGGCCGAGCGGCCGGGTGTGCATGGGGGCCTCCTGCTGCTGCGAGGGGGATCTGGCGCGGATCCGGGGCGGGTCAAGGGGCGGGGGGTAAC
>JAKAJW010000283.1 GCA_021813645.1 Pseudomonadota bacterium
AAGGCCGATCAGTTGAAGTAAGTCGGCCCGCCCCGCCGCAGCTCTCCCCGCGGCGGGGCACCGCTTTGGAAAGATGACATGATCCCGATCCTCGAGATGCGTGGGATCACCAAGACCTTCCCGGGCGTCAAGGCGCTGGACGAGGTCAGCTTTCAGGTGATGCCCGGCGAAATCCATGCGCTGGTCGGCGAGAACGGCGCGGGCAAGTCCACATTGATGAAGGTGCTGTCCGGGGTCTACCCGCATGGCTCCTACGAGGGCGAAATCCTCTACGAGGGGGCGCCCGTCAAGTTCTCCGGCATCCACGACAGCGAGGCAAAGGGGATCATCATCATCCACCAGGAGCTGGCGCTGGTGCCGCTCCTGTCGATCGCCGAGAACATCTTCCTCGGCAACGAGCGTGCCGCGCGTGGCGTGATGAACTGGCACGAGACGATGTCGCGCTCCCAGCAGCTCTTGAAGAAGGTCGGGCTGTCAGAGGCGCCGGGTACGCTGGTCGACAAGATCGGCGTGGGCAAGCAGCAGCTGGTCGAGATCGCCAAGGCGCTGGCGAAGGACGTGAAGCTCCTGATCCTCGACGAGCCGACCGCCGCGCTGCAGGAAAACGACAGCCGCAAGCTCCTCGACCTGATGCTGGAGCTGAAGTCGCAAGGCGTGACCTCGATCCTGATCTCGCACAAGCTCAACGAAGTGCGCTACGTCGCCGACACGGTGACGGTGATCCGCGACGGCCGCACCGTCTCCACCCGCGCCAAGAAGGCCGGGCTGGCCGAAAACGAGATCGTGCGCGACATGGTCGGCCGCGACATGTCGCACCGCTACCCAGCCCGCGACCGACGCGCCGGCGATCTCCTGCTGGAGGTGTCGGGCTGGAACGTCTGGCACCCGGACCATGCCGACCGCCAGGTGATCGACGACGTCGCCTTCAACGTCCGAGCCGGCGAGGTGGTGGGCATCGCCGGGCTGATGGGCTCGGGCCGGACCGAGCTCGCCATGTCGATCTTCGGCCGCAGCTGGGGCCGGCAGATCAGCGGCGAGGTCCGCCTGCGCGGCCAGCCGGCGGACGTGAGCCGCGTCGACCGCGCGATCGCCGCCGGCATGGCCTATGTGACCGAAGACCGGAAGGCGCTGGGGCTGATCCTGGACGAGACGGTGAAGGTCAACACCTCGCTGGCAAGGCTCGAAGCCGTGTCGAGCAACGGTGTTCTGGACGAGATGCGCGACATCGAGGTGGCCGAGCGCTACCGCCAGGCGCTCGGCACAAGGACGCCTTCGGTGTTCCAGAAGGTCAGCAACCTCTCGGGCGGCAACCAGCAGAAGGTGGTGCTGGCCAAGTGGCTGTTCACCGAGCCCGAAGTGCTGATCCTCGACGAGCCGACGCGCGGCATCGACGTCGGCGCCAAATACGAAATCTATACCATCATCAACGAGTTGACGGCGCAGGGCAAAGGCGTCCTGATGATCTCCTCCGAGATGCCGGAACTTCTGGGGATGTGCGACCGCATCTACGTCATGAGCGAAGGCCGCTTTGTCGGCGAACTGCCGGCAGCCGAAGCCACGCAAGAGCGGATCATGTCGCTCATCGTCACCGAATGAGGAAGCGGGAATGACCACGGAAACCTCCAGCCACGCCGCGCAGCCCGCCACCGCACAGGGCGGCTCGTCCATCGGCGCCTATCTTGCCGCGCACCTGCGCGACTACGGGCTTCTCTTCGCGCTGATCGCGATCATGGTCTTCTTCCAGATCGTGACCGACGGCACGCTGATGCGGCCGGTGAACATCACCAACCTGTTCCTGCAGAACAGCTACATCATCATCATGGCGCTCGGCATGCTGATCGTCATCGTCTCCGGCCATATCGACCTGTCGGTGGGCTCGGTGATGGGCTTCATCGGCGCCTTCGCGGCGGTGATGATCGTGCAGGAGCATGTGCCCGTGGTCCTGACGGTGCTCGCCTCGCTCGCCTTGGGCGGGGTGATCGGCGCGGCGCAGGGCTACTGGGTCGCCTATTGGAAGATCCCCTCGTTCATCGTCACGCTCGCCGGCATGCTGGTGTTCCGCGGCGCCTCGCTCCTGCTCTTGCAGGGCCAATCGGTCGGACCCTTCCCGATGAGCTTCCAGAAGCTGTCCACCGGCTTCCTGCCCGATGTCTTCCCGATGGCCATGACCAAGGCGATTGCCACCGGCGTCGGCGCGTTCAATTTCAACCTGCTCGCCATGCTGATCGGTGTCGCCGTCGCGCTGGCCACGATCTGGGCCGGGCTGCGCAGCCGCGCCCGGGCCCGGGCCTATGGCGCGGAAAGCGAGCCGCAGGCCTTCTTCTGGGTGCGCAACCTGGTGGTGCTCGGCGCGCTGCTGTTCCTGACCTTCAAGCTCGCCACCTTCCGCGGCCTGCCGAACGTGCTGCTGACCATGGGCGTGCTGATCGTCGTCTATGCCTTCGTGACCGAGAACACGGTGCTGGGCCGGCGGATCTACGCGCTTGGCGGCAATGTGAAGGCGGCCAAGCTCTCCGGCATCAAGACCGAGCGGCTGACCTTCCTGGCCTTCGTCAACATGGGCTTTCTCGCCGCGCTCGCCGGGCTGATCTTCGCCGCCCGGCTGAACACCGCAACGCCGAAGGCCGGCTTCGGGCTGGAGCTCGACGTGATCGCCGCGGTCTTCATCGGCGGCGCCTCGATGGCCGGCGGCTCAGGCAAGATCGTCGGCGCCGTGGTCGGCGCCTTCATCATGGGGGTGATGAACAACGGCATGTCGATCATGGGGATCGGCATCGACTACCAGCAGATGATCAAGGGGCTGGTGCTGCTGGCCGCCGTGATCTTCGACGTCTACAACAAGCAGAAACAGGTGTAGCCATGCATTCGACGCTGCGCAGCTCAGCCGGGTGCGAGGCATGAGCCGGCCCCCGTTCACCCCCGCGCCCTGGCCGCGCCGCCTGCGCTCGCAGGAATGGTATGCGGGCATGTCGCGCGACACGATCTACCATCGCGGCTGGCTGAAGAACCAGGGCTATCCCCACGACCTGTTCGACGGCCGCCCGATCATCGGAATCCTCAACACCTGGTCCGATCTGACGCCCTGCAACGGGCATCTGCGCGAACTGGCCGAGAAGGTCCGCGCCGGGGTCTGGGAGGCCGGGGGCTTCCCGGTCGAGGTGCCGGTGTTCTCGGCCTCCGAGAACACCTACCGCCCGACCGCGATGATGTTCCGCAACCTCGCGGCGATGGCGGTGGAAGAGGCGATCCGCGGCCAGCCGATCGACGGCGTGGTGCTGCTCGTCGGCTGCGACAAGACCACGCCCAGCCTGATGATGGGGGCGGCCTCCTGCGACCTGCCGGCGATCGTGGTCTCCGGCGGCCCGATGCTGAACGGCTATTTCCGCGGCGAGCGCGTCGGCTCGGGCACCCATCTGTGGAAATTCTCCGAGGCCGTGAAGGCCGGCGAGATGCAGCAGGAGGAGTTTCTCGAGGCCGAGCAGTCGATGAGCCGCTCGACCGGAACCTGCAACACGATGGGCACCGCCTCGACGATGGCGAGCATGGCCGAGGCCCTGGGCATGGCGCTGTCGGGCAACGCCGCGATCCCGGCAGTGGACTCGCGCCGCCGGACAATGGCGCAGCTGAGCGGGAGGCGCATCGTGCAGATGGTGAAGGACGACCTGAAGCCGTCCGACATCCTGACCAAGCAGGCGTTCGAGAACGCGATCCGCACCAACGGCGCGATCGGCGGCTCGACCAATGCGGTGATCCACCTCCTCGCGCTGGCCGGCCGGGTCGGCATCGACCTGACGCTGGACGACTGGGACCGCTGCGGGCGCGACGTGGCGACCATCGTAAACCTGATGCCTGCGGGCAAGTATTTGATGGAAGAGTTCTTCTATGCCGGCGGTCTGCCCGTCGTCCTGCGCCGGCTGGGCGAGGCGGGGCAGTTGCACAAGGATGCGCTGACCGTCTCGGGCGGGCCGATCTGGGACGAGGTGAAGGCGGTCAAGAACCACAATCCTGAGGTGATCCTTCCTGTCGAGAAGGCGCTGACGGCGCATGGCGGCATCGCCGTGCTGCGCGGCAACCTCGCCCCCAACGGGGCGGTGCTGAAGCCTTCGGCCGCCTCGCCGCATCTGATGAAACATCGCGGCCGCGCCGTTGTCTTCGAGGACATCGACGACTACAAGGCGCGGATCAATGACGAAGCCCTCGACATCGACGAGACCTGCGTGATGGTCATGAAGATGTGCGGGCCAAAGGGCTACCCTGGAATGGCCGAGGTCGGCAACATGGGCCTGCCGCCCAAGATCCTGCGCAAAGGCGTGACCGACATGGTACGGATCTCCGACGCCCGCATGTCGGGCACGGCCTATGGCACCGTGGTCCTGCACACCTCGCCCGAGGCGGCGGCGGGCGGGCCGCTCGCGGTCGTCCGCAACGGTGACATGATCGAGCTCGACGTCGCGGCGCGGC
>JAKAJW010000248.1 GCA_021813645.1 Pseudomonadota bacterium
ATGGCTGCGGCGGGGGTGACCCTGCGGCTTGGCACCAGCGTCGCGGAGGTGAGCCGGCAAGGCAACGGGTTTCTCCTTCTCGGCAATGGTTTGCGGGTCGAAGCGGAAAGCCTGGTGGTGGCGACCGGGGGCAAGTCGATCCCGAAGATGGGGGCGAGCGACTTCGGCCACCGGCTGGCGCGCCAGTTCGGGTTGGCCGTCACCGAGACGCGTCCGGGGCTGGTGCCGCTGACCTTCCCGCCGGCGTTCACCGAGGGACTCGCGGGCACCGCCGTGGCTTTGGCGAGGGTGACAGCGGGCGGTGTAACCTTCGAGGAAGCCTTGCTTTTCACCCATCGCGGCCTGTCCGGGCCGGCGGTGCTGCAGGCCTCGTCCTACTGGCGCGAGGGGGGCGGGCTGCGGATCGATCTTTGCCCGGGCGAGGAGGTCGGCGCGCGGCTGCGGGCGGCGCGGGCCGAAGCGCCGAAAGTGGCGGTGCGCACCGCGCTGGGGCGGCTGCTGCCGGAACGGCTGGCGCGGCGGATGGAGGCGCTGGCGGGGATCGAGGGCCCGATCGGCGCGGTGTCGAACGCCGAACTGGACCGGCTCGCCGCGCTGCTGCGAAACTGGGAGGTTCTGCCTGTCGGATCAGAGGGTTACCGAACGGCGGAGGTAACGCTGGGCGGTGTCGATACGGCGGCGCTCGACGCCCGGACGCTGGCGGCCAAGGCGGTGCCCGGGCTCTATTTCGTGGGCGAGGTGGTGGATGTCACCGGCTGGCTTGGCGGCTACAACTTCCAATGGGCCTGGTCCTCGGGTTGGGCGGCGGGGCAGATGGCCTGACTTAGCTTCGGCGGCCAAGGCGCTCTGTCGGCTCGAAAATCCGTCCACCGATTTCGCACCGATTTCGCACCGATTTTACACCGATTTCGCACCGATTTTACACCGATTTCGCACCGACGTTGCACCGACGTTGCCCCCGCCGCGGCCTGGCGCGGCGGGGGTGGCGGTGCCGTCGGCGCCGGGCTGTCGGTGTCCGGTCGGGCGCCCCCCGCGGACCTCACGGCTCTGGCCAAGCCGCTCGGCTTGCGCTAGGTGCAGGCGCGAGCGGAGGGCGAGCGATGAGCCAGAAGACCGACTATTCCGATGCCATCTCCTCGGTCGAGGAGATCATCGAGGAAGCCCGCAACGGGCGGATGTTCATCCTCGTCGACCACGAGGACCGCGAGAACGAGGGCGACCTGGTGATCCCGGCGCAGATGTGCACGCCCTCGGCGATCAATTTCATGGCCACCCATGGCCGCGGGCTGATCTGCCTGGCGCTGACCGGGGCGCGGATCGACGCGCTCGGCCTGCCGCTGATGAGCCCGAAGAATTCCTCGCGCCATGAGACCGCCTTCACCATGTCGATCGAGGCGCGCGAAGGCGTCTCGACCGGCATTTCGGCGCATGACCGGGCGCATACGGTGGCGGTCGCGATCGACCCGAGCAAGGGGCCGCAGGACATCGCCACCCCGGGTCACGTCTTCCCGCTGCGCGCCCGCGAGGGCGGCGTCCTGGTGCGGGCCGGCCATACCGAGGCGGCGGTGGACATCCCCCGCCTCGCCGGGCTGACCCCGGCCGGGGTGATCTGCGAGATCATGAACGAAGACGGCACCATGGCGCGGCTGCCGGACTTGGTCAGCTTCGCCCAGCTGCACGGGCTGAAGATCGGCACGATCTCCGACCTGATCGCCTATCGGCGGCGGCACGACAATCTGGTGAAGGTGACGCGCGAGAAGCTGGTGCAGTCGGAGTTCGGCGGCGAATGGCAACTGCGCATCTTCGCCGACGACACCCAGGGCGCCGAGCATATCGCGCTGATCAAGGGCGACCTGTCCGGCGACGAGCCGGTGCTGGTGCGGATGCATACGCTCGACCCGCTGCTGGATGTGGTGGGGCTGGGCGGCGCCGGCCGGGCGGCCGAGTTCGGCCATGCGATGCGGCTGATCGCCAACGAGGGGCGCGGCGCGCTGGTGCTGCTGCGCGACACCCATATGAAGCTGGTCACTGAAGACGCCGCCTCGCCGCAGACCCTGCGGCAATATGGGGTGGGCGCGCAGATCCTGACCGCGCTCGGCATCTCCAGGCTGGTGCTGCTGACCAATTCGCCGCAGCCCAAGGTGGTGGGGCTCGAGGCCTATGGCCTGACCATCACCGGCACCCGGCGCATCCCCGCGGAGTGAGCCATGGCCGGAACCGAGACCCATTATACCCTGCCGCTGCCGGTCTTCGACCGGCCGGCCAAGCTGCTGATCGTGGTGGCGCCCTATTACAAGGACATCGCCGACGACCTGATCGCCGGCGCGCGGGCGAAGATCGAGGCCGCCGGCGCCAGCCATGAGCTGGTCGAGGTGCCGGGCGCGCTGGAAATTCCGCCGGCCATCGCCATGGCCGAGCGGCAGGCGAATTTCGATGCCTATGTCGCGCTCGGCTGCATCATCCGGGGCGAGACCACGCATTACGACACGGTGTGCAACGACAGTTCGCGCGGGCTGATGCTGCTCGGCCTGCAGGGCGCTTGCATCGGCAACGGCATCCTGACGGTCGAGAACCGGGCCCAGGCGGTGGTGCGCGCCGATCCCAAGGATCAGGACAAGGGCGGCGGCGCGGCGGCGGCGGCATTGCATCTCTTGGCGCTATCGCGCAAATGGGCCGGCGCCACCAAGGGCATCGGCTTCCGGCCGGCAGACCCGATCCGTATCGCAGAGGACCCAAAGAAGGCATGACGGGCAAGACCGACAAGCGCCAGATGCGTTCGGCCGCGCGGCTTTACGCCGTGCAGGCCCTGTTTCAGATGGAGGCCTCCGGCCAGACCGTCCAGGATGTCTCGCGCGAGTTCGAGACGCATCGTTTCGGCGCGATCTACGACGACACCGAGATGGCGGAAGGCGATGTGGATCTGTTCCGCAAGCTGATTGCCGATGCGGTGAACTGGCAGGCGAAGATCGACCAGATGACCGACCGGGCGCTGGTGGCGAAATGGCCGATCGACCGGATCGACCCGACGCTGCGGGCGCTGTTCCGCGCCGGCGGGGCGGAGCTGATCGAGTCGACCACGCCGCCGAAGGTGGTGATCACCGAATATGTCGACATCGCCAAGGCCTTCTTCCCGGACGGCAAGGAGGCGCGGTTCGTCAACGCCGTGCTGGATCACATGGCGCATGAGGCGCATCCGGACGGGCTCTAGGCCGGCTGCGACGCCTGGCCGCGGAAATCCGCCGCATGCCGAAAGAAGAATGTTTGACATTCCTGTGAAGGCGGTATGCTCTGAAGGAACGGAGTTCCAAGGAGTAGACAGGATGCCCAAGCTCGTGCGCTTCTATATCCGCCATGTGCTGATCGGCTGGGCGATCGCCGCGGCTTTCGTGGCGATGCTCGTCTATTTCAACGTGGCCGGTCTGCGGCATCTGATCCTGGAGACCGACCAGGGCTGGATCGCCGGGCTGATGCTGTTCGTCTCGAATGGCGTGGTCTTCGCCGGCGTTCAGTTCGGCATCGCGGTGATGCTGCTGGCCGAGGACGACAGCGGCCCGCGCGGCGGCCGGCGCCAGCGCGTCGCCAAGGTCTGGCTGCCGATGGCGATTCCGGTCGAGAAGCGGCCGGCGGCGGAGCGGCGCCGGCGCTGATCCGGACCTGACTGGCCCGGACCTGACTGGCCCGCACCCGAGAAACGCGAACCCGACAAGCCCCGACGCGGCCCGCCCCAGTGCGGGCCGTTTGCCTTTGCGGGCGGATGGCTGCGGCCGGCGGCCCGCTGGCCACCGGGGCCGGCGTCTCTGCGGGGGGAGGAGGTGGCGGGAACCGCGGCAACCGTGCGGGCGTGAATTTCCCGAGAGCCTGGAGTACCAGGTGGGCGCCAGATACCGGGACCACGATCCCGGCAGAGCCAGCCCCCTCGGAAATGCTTATCGGCCACTGGAAAAGGGCCCGACACGCGAAGGGCAGAAACCCGCCACTGACAAAAATAGAGCGTCGCGCGGGTCCCCGCAAGATCACGTTTCCGTAACGTGGGCGTGATGCTAGCCTGCCCACACAGGCGGGCGGCCTGTTGTCGCAAGGGGGAACGCGCGATGAAGGGTGTGGCCTATTGGTTCTTTCTGTCCGGCGTCATCTACGTGACGCTCGGCATGCTCTGGGGCATCGAGATGGGGATCCGGCAGTCGTTCGCGATGGCGCCGGCGCATGCCCATCTCAACCTCGCCGGCTGGGTCACCATGGCCCTGTTCGGTATCTACTACCACCTCGTTCCGCGCGCCGCGGCGCGGGGCCTGGCGCGGCTGCATTTCGCGGTGGCGACGCTCGGCGTGTTCGGTCTGGTCCCGGGCATCGCGGTGTCGGTCGCCACCGGCAGCGAGGGGCTGGTCATCGCCGGGTCGCTGCTGACCTTCGCCTCGATGCTGATCTTCCTCTACACGGTGGCGACCACGCGCGGCTAGGGG
>JAKAJW010000443.1 GCA_021813645.1 Pseudomonadota bacterium
GCATGACGGTCTGGGGGCGGCGGCGACGACTGTCGCCACGGTGTTCCTGTCTCGCGCGGCCGTCAAGCCGCCATGGAACCGCCGCCGCGTCAGAGCCGGGCGGGGATCGCGGCGGCCGTGGTGATCTCGGCAAAGTCGCCGGCCAGCGAGCCGAGGATGACGGAGAGCACCTCGTCGGCGTCGTGCTGCCGGCCGGTCGGGCCGGTGACGCCAAAGCCGAAGGTGGCATCGGCCGGCAAGAGCACGTCGAAGCCCAGATTGGCGGCGCCGCGGATGGTGCTGTCGACGCAGTAGTTGACCGCCGCGCCGATCACCACCAGCCGGGTGATGCCGGCGGCGCGCAAGCCGGCCTCCAGCCCGGTGCCGACGAAGCCGGAGGAGCCGTGCTTGACATGCACCGGCTCGCCCGGGAGCGGCGCCGCGCAGGGCATCGGCTGGCCGCCCGGCCCGTCGAGCCGAAACGGCGCGGCGGGGTCGGGATCGTCGTGATGGACATGGACGACGGGCAGGCCGCGGGCGCGGAACAGGCCCAGAAGCTCGGTGATGCGCGCTTCGGCCCCGGGGTTGGAGCGTGGCAGGCCGGCCGCGGTACGGCGGGCGAATTCCTGCTGCAGATCGATGACGAGGAGCGCGGTGGTCATGTCGGAGCGCCTCACAGCCCAAGGCACCAGCGCACGACCGCCTTTTGCGCGTGCAGCCGGTTTTCCGCCTCGTCGAAGACCACCGAATGCGGCCCGTCCATCACTGCGCTGGTCACCTCGTCGTTGCGATGGGCGGGCAGGCAATGCATGAAAAGCGCGTCGGGCTTGGCATGGGCCATCAGCTCGTCGTTCACCTGATAGGGCCGCAGCTGGTTGTGCCGGCGCTCCTTCGAGCTTTCGGAATCATGCATCGACACCCAGGTGTCGGCGATCACCAGATCGGCGCCAGCGACGGCCTTCGCCGGATCGCGCTCGACCGCGATGCGGGCCCCTTTCTTGCGGGCGAAGCCGAGGAATTCCGCCTCGGGATCAAGCGTTTGCGGGCCCGAGAAGGTGAAGTCGAAGCCGAACTGTCCGGCCGCGTGCAGCCAGGAGGCGCACACGTTGTTGCCGTCGCCACACCAGACCGCCTTGCGGCCCTGGATCGGGCCGCGATGCTCTTCGAAGGTCATCACATCGGCCATGATCTGGCAGGGGTGGGTGCGGTTGGTGAGCCCGTTGATGACCGGCACGGTGGCATATTCGGCCATCTCCAGCAGGGTCTGTTCCTCGTAGGTGCGGATCATGATCAGATCGACGTAACGCGACAGCACCCGGGCGGTGTCGGCGATGGTCTCGCCGTGGCCGAGCTGCATTTCCCGCCCCGACAGCACCATGGTTTGGCCGCCCATCTGGCGGATGCCGACGTCGAAGGAGACGCGGGTGCGGGTGGAGGGCTTCTCGAAGATCAGCGCCACCATCCGGCCGGCGAGCGGCTGTTCGTCGTCGGGCATGCCCTTCGGCCGGCCGTTGCGGGCTTCCTTCATCGCCCGCGCCGCATCGATCATGCCCCGCAGGGCTTTTGCGTCGGTCTTGTGGATGTCGAGGAAGTGCTTCATGCGATTGGCTTTTCCTTGAGGGAGGCGCCGGGGGCCGTCGGCCCCCGCACCGCCGAGGATATTGTCGAACGGAAGAAGGTCAGGCGGTCTCCAGCGCGGTGGCGGCGCGGTCGAGGCGCGCGATGGCCTCGGCAAGCTCGGTTTCGGTGATGGTCAGCGCGGGCAGGAGCCGGATCACGTTGTCGGCGGCGCCGACGGTGAGCACGTGCTGGGCGTAGCCGGCCTTCACCACATCGGTGTTCGGCAACTTGCATTTCAGGCCCAGCATCAGGCCCTGGCCGCGGACGGCTTCGAACACCGAAGGATGGGCGGCGACCAGGCCTTCGAGGCGCTGGCGGAACTGCGCGGCCTTGCGGCCGACATCCGCGAGAAACTCGGAATTCGCGATGATTTCCATGACCTTGGCGCCGACCGCGCAGCCCAGAGGGTTGCCGCCGTAGGTCGAGCCATGGCTGCCCGCGGTCATGCCCGAGGCGGCCTCTTCGGTGGCGAGCACGGCGCCGAGCGGGAAGCCGCCGCCGATGCCCTTGGCCACCATCATGATGTCGGGGGCGATGCCGGCCCATTCATGGGCGAAGAGGCGGCCGGTGCGGCCCATGCCGCATTGCACCTCGTCGAGGATCAGGAGCGTGCCGGTGGCGTCGCAGAGGTCGCGCAGGCCCTTGAGGCAGGCGTCGGAAAGCGGGCGGATGCCGCCTTCGCCCTGGATCGGTTCGATCAGGATGGCGGCGGTCTTGTCGCTGACCGCCTGCTGCACCGCCTCGTGATCGCCGAAGGGCAGGTGGCGGAAGCCCGGCATCAGCGGGCCGAAGCCCTTCACCATCTTCTCCGAGCCCGCCGCGGCGATGGCGCCGGTGGAGCGGCCGTGGAAGGCGCCTTCGAAGGCGATGATCTCGATCCGCTCGGGCTGGCCTTTGTCATACCAGTACTTGCGCGCCATCTTGATCGCCAGCTCGGCCGCCTCGGTACCGGAATTGGTGAAGAAGACGGTGTCGGCGAAGGTGTGTTCGACCAGCAGATCGGCCAGGCGCTGCTGGTTCGGGATCTGGTAGAGGTTCGAGGTATGCCAAAGCTTATGCGCTTGATCCGTCAGAGTTTTCACCAACTCCGGATGGGCGTGGCCGAGCGCGTTCACGGCGATACCGGCGCCGAGGTCGAGGTAGCGGGTGCCGTCCGCCTCGATCAGCCAGGAGCCTTCGCCGCGCTCGAAGGCAAGCGGGGCGCGGTTGTAGGTGGGAAGGACGGAGGGGATCATGCGCAGGTCCTTTCGCGGAAGCCCTAGGGGTGCCAAAGCGGGCGGGGCAAGTCAACGGGCGTTGGGGTGGGCAGCTTGGGGGCAGGCGTGCGCCGGGCGCACGGGATCGCGGGACGTCAGCCGAGGCGGCGACGTCGGGAGGTCTGGCGGAGGCGAGCCTGAGCGATCATGCGGCGGTGATAGCGCAGGGCGGGGGCCTTGTCCAGCGCCGCCGGGGCGGGGTTAACGAAACCCTGCCGGAGCGCCCCGCCGTTCGCGGCACGGGCCGGGTTCCGCGGAGTAAGGCCTTGGCAGCGCAGAAAAAAGCCCAGACCGATTTGGCACCGATTTCGCACCGATATGACACCGACGTTGCACCGTAACGCGCACCCTGTGCGCCGATGGCCTGGAGGGCTAGGCCGAAAGCGCGGCGCGCAGGGCACGCGGTCTGGCGCGAGGCCCGCTCGCCCGCGTCGTCTCCGGTTCCCGGGTGTCGCAGGGCCCGCTCTTGTGACGGGATGGCGCTGCGTCTCTATGGCTATCGGTTTTCGGTCTACTTGCGTGCGGTCCGGCTGGCGCTGGCCGAAAAGGCATTGTCCTACGAACGGGTCGAGGTCGATCCGTTCGGGCCGCTGCCGGAGGGCTATCTGGACCTGCATCCGTTCGGCCGTGTCCCGGTGCTGTGCCACGATGGGCTGACGCTCTACGAGGCGCCGGCAATCCTGCGTTATGTCGACGAGGGCTTCGGCGAGCCCGCGTTGCAGCCGCAGGGCGCGGCGGCGCGGGCCCCGCATGGCTCAGGTGATGGGCATCGTCGACGCCTATGGCTACTGGCCGCTGGTGCGTCAGGTCTATTCCCACGCGGTGTTCCAGCCCGCGCAGGGCGAGCCGGGCGATCCACGCGAAGTGGCGGCGGGTATGGCGGCTGCGGTCCGGGTGCTGGGGGCGCTGGAGGCTATCGCGGCCGAGGGGCTGGTGCTGTCCGGGCCGGTGACGCTGGCCGACCTGCATCTGGCGCCGATGGTGGCGGCCTTCGTGCAGGCGGGGGAAGGGGCGGCGGCTCTGTCTTCGCGTCCGGCGCTGGCGGCGTGGTGGGCCGGGATGCGGGCGCGCGACAGCATGCGGGCAACCGATCCGGGGCTGCCGGGGCAGGCCTGACCGGGTGGGCTGACCGGCCGGGGAGGGGCCGCCGTGCCGATGCGTGGGGGGGTGTCCGCGGCGCCGTCGTGAAGCCTCGTTCGGTTCGGGTCGATTTCGAGCGTGTCGGCGGCCGGCTGTGCGCCGATCCGGCCCGAAGCCCCCTGCCGCGCGGCGGCGCCTTGAAATCCGCCTGGGCCGCTTGTATCTCGACCTGTCCCGACTAGAATGGGGCATTCCCTTCCCCGCGGTGCCGGCTTTCGCGCCGGCGGGGATCATCCGGACCGGAGGTCAGCCATGTCCTGGACCGACGAGCGCGTCGAGCTGTTGAAGAAGATGTGGTCGGAAGGCCAGAGCGCGAGCCAGATCGCCAAGGAGCTTGGCGGGGTGACGCGCAACGCGGTGATCGGCAAGGTTCATCGGCTGGGGCTGTCGAACCGGGTCGGCGGCGCCGGCCATGGCGAGGACGAGGCCGATGAGGCCG
>JAKAJW010000171.1 GCA_021813645.1 Pseudomonadota bacterium
CTGGCTGCCGCAGCGGCGCGAACTGGCCTGGCCGGTGACGGTGGAGACGCTTGTGGCGCTCGGCCGGGTGCCGCATCTCGGCCCGGGCGGGCTCGGCGCCGGCGGGCTCGGGCCGGCCGACCGCGCGGCGGTCAACCGCGCGCTCGACCGGATGGAGCTTCAGGCCTACCGCGACCGCATCGCCACTGCGCTGTCCGGCGGCGAGCAGGCCCGCGTGCTGATCGCCCGGGCGCTGGCGCAGGAAACGCCGCTGCTGCTCGCCGACGAGCCGATCGCGGGCCTCGACCCGGCCGCGCAGATCCGCACCATGATGGCGTTCGCCCGGCTCGCCGCCGAGGGCCACGGTGTGATCGCCGCACTGCACGACCTCGGCCTGGCCGCCCGCCACTGCGGCCGGCTGCTGCTGCTGTCGCACGGCCGGCTGGTCGCCGACGGCCCACCCGAGGCGGTACTGACCGAACGGATGCTGCGCGAGGTCTACGGTCTTTACGCCCATGTCGAGCGCACGCCCGAAGGGCTGGTGGTCCAACCGCTCGGCGTCACCGACTGACGCCGAGCCAGCAAGCCGGCCCACCGAACCGGCCCGCGAAACCGGCGCCAAGCGCCGGCGCGCGCCCAAATCCGCGCCACTTGCCGCGCGACGGCCCGCAGATCGGCCCCGACGCTGACCGCCGTCATCGCGACGCGCGGTTTTCCGCGTAGGATTTCGGGACATGAGCCCCGTAGGAAGGAAAGCCGCATGAGCAAAGACGATCCCCAGGTTTCCGCCAAGGCCTATGAGATCTGGGAGGCCGAGGGCCGCCCGCATGGCCGCGACCGCGACCACTGGCTAATGGCCGAGGCCGCCCTGGCCGCCGCCGCGAAGCCGAAGACCAGGCGCGCCGCACCGAAGCCGGCCGGCGCCAAGCCGGCCAAAGCGGCCGCCGCCCGGCCGAAAGCCGGCACGGCGCGCTAGGCCGCCGCCCGCCCCCGTCCCCGCGCCGCTCGGGACGGCCAACCGAGCCGTCCCGAGCACATCTGCAGGATCTTTGTGGAAGGCCGCAGGCAGTTGACAGAGATCAATTTTCGTCCCCAAAAATTTCTCTAATACTTTAGTAGAAAGTGCGATACTATAACCTTTTTAGAGGGTTGTTTGCTGTTATGGTTAATTTAGGGACACAATGCCGCAGCGGCTTCAGCCTCTTGTCTTTTGCCGGCCTGGAACTGGCGCAAACGGCCAGACATCGGCACAGAATTCTTGAGGTCTGAATTTAGGGAAAGGGTAAATATAAATGCGCATTCTGGTAACCGGCGGAGCCGGATTCTTGGGGTCCACTCTTTGCAAGCGCTTGATTTCAGAAGGTAACCGCGTGATCTGCCTGGACAGTCTGGTCACCGGCCGTTTGGCGAATATCTCCGAGTTGATTGGACGGCGCGACTTCCGCTTCATTCGCCAGGATGTAATTAAGCCGATCTCGATCGAGGGGCCGCTGGATGAGATCTACAATCTCGCCTGCCCGGCCTCGCCGAACAAATACGAGCGTGATCCGGTCCACACGTTCCGCACCTCGATCTTCGGGGCCGAGAATGTGCTGCAGCTCGCCGCGGCAAAGAAGGCGCGGGTGCTGCAGGCCTCGACCTCTGAGGTTTACGGCGACCCGGAACTGTCGCCGCAGCCGGAAAGCTACCGCGGCAGCGTCAACACCTTCGGGCCGCGCGCCTGCTACGACGAGGGCAAGCGCGGCGCCGAAACGCTGTTCTACGAATACGGTATCCACCGCGGCGTGGAGACCCGGATCGCCCGGATTTTCAACACCTACGGGCCGCAGATGGCCGCCGACGACGGCCGCGTGGTGTCGAACTTCATCGTTCAGGCGCTGACCGGCCAACCCCTGACCATCTACGGCACCGGCGAGCAGACCCGTTCGTTCTGCTATGTCGACGATCTGGTGGACGGGCTGATCCGGCTGATGCGCGCGCCCGAGGGCAGCAAGATGCCGGTGAACCTGGGCAATCCGGGCGAGTTCACGGTGAAGGAACTGGCCCAGATGGTGCTGGAAAAGACCGGCGCCAAGCTGCCGCTGGTCCATTTCGACCTGCCCAAGGACGACCCGCGCCAGCGTCGCCCCGACATCGGCCTGGCTGGCGCGCTGCTCGGCTGGGCGCCGACCGTGCCGCTCTCCGAGGGGCTGGATCGCACCATCGCCTATTTCCGTAGCGAGATCGACCAAGAGGGGATGCCCAGAGAGATGGAGGCCTGATGCGCGACGGCCTGCCCGTTCTGGTGACCGGCGGCGCGGGTTTCATCGGCTCGCATGCCTGCAAGGCCCTGGCCGCGGCGGGGGCGCGGCCAGTGGTCTACGACAATCTGTCCACCGGCCATGCCGATGCGGTGCGTTGGGGGCCGCTGGTGACCGGCGACGTCCGCGACCGGACGCTGCTGGCCGAGACGCTGCGCGCCCATGCCATCGCCTGCGTCATCCATTTCGCCGGCTCCGCCTATGTCGGCGAATCGATGCGCGATCCGGGCAAGTATTACGACAACAACGTGGGCGGCATGATCGGCCTGCTGGCGGCCTGCGCCGCCGCCGGGGTGAACCGGGTCGTGTTCTCGTCGAGCTGCGCCACCTATGGGCTGCCGGCCCGGCTGCCGATCGCCGAGGACGCGCCGCAGGCACCGATCAACCCCTACGGCCGCAGCAAGCTGATCTGCGAGCAGATGCTGCGCGACCACGGCGCGGCGCATGGACTCGGCCATGTCAGCCTTCGCTATTTCAACGCCGCCGGCGCCGATCCGGAAGGCGAGATCGGCGAAAGGCACGACCCCGAGACCCATCTGATCCCGCTTGCCCTGCTGGCCGCGGCCGGCCGGGTGCCGGCGCTGGAGATCTACGGCACTGACTATCAGACACCCGATGGCACCTGCCTGCGCGACTACATCCATGTGAGCGACCTCGCCCGCGCCCATCTGCGCGCGGTCGAGCATCTGATGGCGGGCGGCGAAAGCCTGGCGCTGAACCTGGGCACCGGGCGCGGCCTCTCGGTGCGCGACATCGCCGCGGCGGTGGAGGCGGCGACCGGCCGCGCGGTGCCGCTGCGCGACGCCCCCCGCCGCCCCGGCGACCCGCCGGAACTGGTCGCCGATCCGCGCCGCGCCGCGCAGCTCTGGGGGTTTCGCGCCGAACGGTCGGACATCGGCGCAATCGTGCGCGACGCCGCGCCTTGGTTTGGGCTTGGACGCCATGATGATCGGCCCGACTGACTTTGCCCCACGGCCACTTCTCACCCCCCTGCTCAGCCCGCGGCAGACTTGGCTCTATCGCGGCTACGCCGCCGCCTGGGTCGCCGCCGCGCTCTACTTCTGGGTCTGGTGGCTGCAGCCGGATCATATCGGCAACCTGGGCCTCTATGCGCTCGGCACGCTGCCGCTGATCTGGATCTACGCGCTGCAGATCTATTTCCTCGCGGTCACGCTGCAGGCCCGGGTCAGTTCGGCGCCGCAGCCGGTGCTGGGGATCTATCGCGTTGCGATGATCACCACCAAGACCCCGGCGGAGCCCTTCGCGATCCTGCAGCGCACGCTGACCGCGATGCTGGCGCAGGATTATCCGCACGACACCTGGCTGGCCGACGAGGATCCGACGCCCGAGGTGCTGGCCTGGTGCGCGGCGCATGGGGTGCGCGTCTCGACGCGGCGCGGACGGGAGGATTACCACCGCAAGACCTGGCCGCGCCGCACCCGCTGCAAGGAAGGCAACCTCGCCTTCTTCTACGACCATTGGGGCTATCGCGACTACGACATCGTCGCCCAACTCGACGCCGACCATGTGCCGCAGCCGGGCTATCTGCGCGAGATGCTCCGCCCCTTCGCCGATCCCGCCGTCGGCTATGTCACCGCGCCCAGCATCTGCGCCGCCAATGCCAAGACGAGTTGGGCGGCCCGCACCCGGCTCTATGCCGAGGCGGCCTTTCACGGCATCTTCCAGGCCGGCTATGCCGGCACCCTGGCGCCAATGTGCATCGGCTCGCATTACGCCGTCCGCACCCAGGCGCTGCACGCGGTCGGCGGGCTCGGCCCCGAACTGGCCGAGGACCATTCCACCACCATGCTGATGAACGCCGGCGGCTGGCGCGGGGTCCATGCGATCGACGCCATCGCGGTCGGCGACGGGCCGGCCAGCGTCGCCGACCTCGCCACCCAGGAGTTCCAGTGGTCGCGCAGCCTGCTGATGCTCCTGCTGGCCCATACCCCGCGCTACCTGTCGCGGCTGCCCTGGCGGCTGAAGCTGCTCTTCGTCTTCTGCCAGGTCTGGTATCCGCTCTTCGCCGCCACCATGGCGGTGATGTATGTCCTGCCGATCCTCGCCATCACCATCGACCGGCGCTTCGCCGACGTCACCTATCCGAGCTTCCTCGCCCACAGCCTGCCGACCATCGTG
>JAKAJW010000244.1 GCA_021813645.1 Pseudomonadota bacterium
CTCCACCAGCACCCGGATGGTGCCGCCGCAGGCCAGCCCCACCGCGAAGGCCTCGTTGTCGGAGACCCCGAAGGTCAGCAGCCGCCCCTTGCCGTCTTCCAGCGCATCGAGCGCCTCGGCCACCACCGCGCCCTCGACGCAGCCGCCGGAGACCGAGCCCATGATCTGCGCATCGCCCGAAATGGCGAGTTGGCTGCCCGCCTGTCGCGGGGCGGAGCCCCAGGTCTCCACCACCGTGGCCAGGGCCGCACCGCGGCCCTCACGGGCCCAGGCCAGCGCGATTTCGGGAATCTGGTCGTGTTGCAGGCTGCTGTCGCTCATGCACGGGAATATGGAGCGCGCCGGCCGCCCTGGCCAGCCCCGTCGTTGTGAAACCGTCGCCCCCGCCGCAGGGCGGACCCTGCCGTTTGCGTCGGCCCCAAAACGGAAAACGCCGCAGGAGGGAGGCCTGCGGCGTTCCGATCGGCCTGAGCAAGGGAGGTGCCTAGGGCCAACGTCCCGCTCCGGAAGGGGAGTTCACGAGAGCGGGTATGCGCCCATATATACACATTCCGATCTTAGAAAGTATTCTGCGTGGCCGTTTTCCCCTGCGGCGGATTGCCACGTCCTAGCCGCCAAGCGCCGCCATCAGCCGATCCTTCTCGCCGCTGTCGCGCGCCGCACCGATCGCTTCGGCCAGGGCCTCCAGCGCCGCGATATTGTGGCCGGCGCGGAAGCAGTCGACATGCGGCAGCATCGCGGCGATGCCGCGGGCGCGCGGGGCGAAGCCCTCCCAGCGCAACAGCGGGTTGATCCAGATGAGCCGGCGCGCCGACAGATGCAGCCGCTCCATCTCGCGGGCCAGCGCCTCCGGCGCGTCGCGGTCGAGCCCATCGGTGATCAGCAGCACCACCGCCCCCTGCCCCAGCACCCGCCGCGACCAGTCGCGGTTGAACGCATGCAGACAGGCGCCGATCCGGGTGCCGCCCTGCCAGTCCTGCGCCTCCGCCCCGGCGCCGGCCAGCGCGGCGTCGACGTCGCGCGCGGCCATGTGGCGGGTGATGTTGGTCAGCCGGGTGCCGAAGGTGAAGGCATGCACCTTGGCCCAGCCGGCGCCCTTGTGGTTGGCCACCGCATGGACGAAGTGCAGCACCACCCGCGAATAGGCCGACATAGAACCCGAAATGTCGCAGAGCACCACGAGGTTTGGCCAACGCCGCCGCCGCCGCTTCAGGGCGAAGGTGCGGATCTCGCCCCCTTGCCGCAGCGTCTGGCGCAGGCTGCGCCGCCAATCCGCCAGCCGCCCGCGCGCCGAGGCCTCCGTCCGGCGCGACAGAAGCGGCCGCACCGGCAGGCTCAACCGCGCCAGCATCCGCTTAGCCGCCGCCATTTCCGCCACCGACATCTGTTCGAAATCGAGCGTCTTGAGCCGTTCTTCGGCAGCTGCGGTGAAGGCCGCGTCGATCTCGATCTCGGTCTCCTCCTCCGGCGCCGGCGGCAGCTCGGGCGCCTCCCGCGTCACGCCGTCGAGCAGCGCCTCCGCCGCCCGCTTCTCCGCCGCATCGGCGGCGCGCTCCTGCTGCACGCCGCGCACTGCCGGCAGCATCAGGCTCATCATATGTTCGAGATAGCGCGGGTCGCGCCAATAGAGCCGGAACACCTGGGCGAAGACCCGGTCATGCTCGGGCCGCGAGACGAAGCAGGCGTGCAGCGTCCAGTAGAAGTCCAACCTTTCGCTGAACCCCGCCGCCGCCACCGCGCGGATCGCCTCGATCACCCGGCCCGGGCCGATCGGCAGCCCGGCCTTGCGCAGCGCCCGGGCGAAATGGACGATGTTGTGGCTGAGCTTGCCGTCTTCCGGGATGGCGAGGGAGGCTAGATCGACCATGCGCCGTACCGCATGCACCGCCCCCGGCCCTGGGCGGCCGCTTCCCCACCAGGCAGCCGGGGATCAGCCATCGGTGCCCACCTCGGCCAGCACGCGGCGGACGTTCTGCTGATGCACCGCCGCATAGGGGGCGAACCAGCGCAACGTGCCATCCGCGAGCGGTCCGGCCAGGATTTCGGTCGGCGCCTCCCCCGCGCGCCCCGGCGCGTCGCGCAGCCCCAGCAGCCAGCGGATATAAGCCTGGGTGGCCGGGATGAAGGCGGGCCCATAGCCGCCCGCGGCGATCCGCGCCGCGGCGCCGTGGTTCGGCAGGATCGCGGTGGCGCCAAGCCCGGCAAGCCGGTCGAGCTCAGCCAGATGGCGCGGCAGGGCCAGGGGTTCGCCGACATAGGTCAGCGGGTCCTCCAGCGTGTCGCCGGCCAGCAGCAGCCCGGCCTCGGGCAGCCAGAGAAGCGTCGCGTCGTCGCTATGGATATCGGCGGTGAGCAGCTCCACCGGGCGGCCCCCGACCCGCAGCCGCAGGCGGCCGTCGAAGGTCCGCGTCGGCAAGACAAGCGGCGCGATCGCCGGCGGCCCGTGATCGGTCCCCGCTTCGATGGCGGCACGGCGGGCGGCGAGATGCGCCGCGGTGCGGACATTGGCGATCACCTCGCAATCGGCGAATTCCGCGGTGCCGG
Source organism: Pseudomonadota bacterium (assembly GCA_021813645.1). GTDB lineage: Bacteria > Pseudomonadota > Alphaproteobacteria > Rhodobacterales > Rhodobacteraceae > Solirhodobacter. The sequence goes on from JAKAJW010000244.1 coordinate 2,545, forward strand.
CGACATGGTCGAGATGCCAATGGCTGAGCACGACGGTGAAGTGGCGCACGCCCTCCGCCGCCAGTCTGCGGCGGATCGCGGCGGCATGGGGGCGCGAGACATGGGTATCGTAAACCAGCGCCGCGTCGCCCTCGACCAGCGCATAGGAGGCGATGCCGAGCGACAGCGCCCCGTCGTCGACCCAGTTCGGCCCGGCCGCAAAGCGCAGGCCGGGCACCCGGCCCGCGTAGAACGCGAAGACGCCGGGCGCCGGACGAAGCACCTGCAACTGCGCCAGCGCCGCGTCGCCCTCCGTCACGCCAGGGCGAGGTCCTTGCGGACCTCCTCCAGCAGCCGGCGCGCCTCGGAGCCTTGGATGCGGGCGATATCGTCCTGGTATTTCAGAATCGCACCGAGGGTGTCGGCGATCACCTCCGGCGACAGGTCGATCACGTCGAGGGCAAGCAGGCATTTCGCCCAGTCGATGGTTTCCGCGACGCCCGGCCGCTTGAACAGATCCTCGGCGCGCAGCTTCTGCACGAAGGCCACCACCTCGCGTGACAGCGCCTCGGCCGCTTCCGGGGCGCGGGCCTGCAGGATCTCGATCTCGCGCCCGAACGAGGGATAGTCGACCCAGTGATAGAGGCAGCGCCGCTTCAGCGCGTCATGCACCTCGCGGGTGCGGTTCGAGGTCAGCACGACGATCGGCGGCTCAGGCGCCTTGACGGTGCCAAGCTCGGGGATGGTGACCTGGAAATCCGACAGCGCCTCCAGAAGGAAAGCCTCGAAGGGCTCGTCGGTGCGGTCGAGTTCGTCGATCAGCAGCACCGGCGCGCCGCCGTCCTGCGGCCGCATCGCCTCCAGCAGCGGCCGGGCGATCAGGTAGCGGTCCGAGAACAGCTCGGCCTCGAGCAGGTCGCGGTCGGCGCCGCCGCCGGCCTCGGCGCTGCGGATCGCCACCATCTGTGCGGCGAAGTTCCATTCGTAGACGGCGGCGGCGGCATCGAGCCCCTCGTAGCATTGCAGCCGGATCAACCGGCGGCCGAGCCCGGCGGCAAGCGCCTTGGCGATCTCGGTCTTGCCGGTGCCGGGCTCGCCTTCCAAAAACAGCGGCCGGCCAAGCCTCAGTGCCAGGAAGACCACCGTGGCGAGCGGCCGCCCGCAGACGTAGTTCTGGCCGGCAAGCATCGCCTGCACGGCGTCGATCGAGGCGGGGATATCGGTCACGAGTGGCTCCTCCACCCCGTCGATGCTAGGGGCGGGCGAAGCTGCGTCAAGGCATCTCTTGGTCCGCCGCCACCGCGGCCGCCGCCCAGGCCCGGAACGAGGCCAGCGGCGCCCGCGCCGGCCGGTCCTTCGGCCAGACCAGGTAATAGCTGCCGAGCGCCCGCAGCGGCCCGCCATAGGCCGCCACCAGCCGGCCCTCGGCCAGGTCGCGGGCGATCAGGAAGGTCGGCAGCAGCGCCAGGCCGAGCCCATGCAGCGCCGCCTGGGCCAGGGTGGCGAACTGGTCGAACAGCATGCCGGCCGGGCGCTGGCCGGCGATGCCGTGATGGGCGAGCCAGCGCCCCCAGTCGCCCGGCCGGCTTTCGATCTGCAACAGCGGCAGGCCCAGCACCGCCTCCGGCCGGCCGAGCGGTGCGGCCAGGAGCCCGGGCGCGCCGACGGCGAGAATCTCCTCGTCCATCAGCTTGAGATACTCCACGCCCGGCCAGTCCTGCCGGCCGTAGTGGATCGCCGCGTCGAAGCCGCTTTCGGCGAAGTCGAACGGGCGCAGCCGGGTCGACAGGTTCACCGTCACCTCGGGATGGGCCGCGGCGAAGTCCGGCAGCCGCGGCGCCAGCCAATGCATCCCGAAAGCGGGAAGGATCGCCAG